>JALOPC010000211.1 GCA_025454095.1 Syntrophales bacterium
AGGCCGACACCCCCGGGTGTGCCGTCGGGACCGATTGCGCGCTGTCGGCATCGCAGATGCTGTTCTACCAGGATCGGTACTTCGTGAGGGTGCAGGCCATCGGAACGACCGTGCCCGGGCCGGATGTCTTTCTCGCCTGCGGGCGTGTCCTCTCGCGTGCCCTTCCCGCCGGCAAAGGCCGTCCCGGCGAACTCGAACTCCTCCGCGTGCGCGGCATCGTGCCGGGGACGGAGCGGTACCTCCCGCAGAGCCTGCTGGGGTATCCTTTCTTCCGTCGCGGGCTGACGGCAGAGGCGAATCCCGGCGGCGGGCGCGCGCAGATTTTCGCCGTCATCGAAACATCGCCCGCAGCGGCCCGGAAGGCCTTCGATCAATACCTCGGTTCCCTGAAGGATGCGGGGCGGGACGTCCATCGAACGGTGACGGGGAACCGCACATCCCTGGAAGGCTCCGACCCCCTCTACGGGAAAGTGATCGTCGAGCAGTCGGGCCGCTACCTCGTCGGCGCGATCCGGCTGAAGGACACGGCATCGGTGAAGCCCGTCATCGAGGAGATGAAGGCCAGGACGCGGGAGAGACCGTGAAAAGATGGAAGTTAGGAAGTGAAGAAGAGCGGAAGAACGGCGTGGATTCAGAATCTTTTTCCTACTCTTGTCCTATCTTCCTAAGTTCCGCTCTTCCTAACTTCGCGCCCTTAGACCTCCGCCGTCGCAGAAAAGCTCGGACGATCAGTACTTCGCCGAAATTAATTCGAAGACAAAGCTCCCCACCGCCACCTTGCTCTGGATCTTCACGGGGACCTGCCTCTCGTCGGCGGTAAACCAGATCTTCAGCGACGGGTCGCCTTTCCTCGGCACAACCCCTTGCAGGCGCTCCATGTCCGGAACGACGGGGAAGGTGTCGTAGACCGTTCCGTCGATCGTGACGGTTTCGCGGCTTCCGACGGTGGCCTTGACGACGATGCATTTCTTGCCGTCGGTGATGGGGATCTCGTGGACATCGCCCGGCTCGAGCCGGTGCGTGCGGATGACGAAAAATATCGCCAGCGGGTCGAAGGAGCCCGGCAGGATCTCCACGGGCTTCTCGGCGTTGCCGAAGCTTGCGTAGGTGGCCGTCCGGTTTTTCCAATCGTAGCTGACGATGACATCCCGGGGGTGATCCCCCGTGCTCTTCTTCCGATACTGCAGGGTCCGCGTCATCGCGGTGTCGGCGTAGGAATCCTGCCGCTCCCGGATCTTGTAGAACAGGTCGACCCGGGAGTTCGTCGTGGTCGTCATGGCAAAGTGGTGAGCCCGGACGCCTCCCACGCCGGCATCGGGCAGGACCTCGATGACGGCCTCGCCGGCGGGAATGAACCCCCACAGCGCGCGGTAGACCAGGCGCTCGCCCTGCCGGAACGGCAGCGTCTTCGATGCGGCCTCACCGAGCCCGCACAGCCCGAACAGGGCGCACAGCAGGACGGCGGCACTGCACAGGATGCGTTGTTTCATCGTCAAACCCCCTCGAGCCTGTCTAACGCGCGGGGCGGCCCCCCGTTGACGGCTCCTGCAGGTACCGCGCGAGCCATTTCGCCGTGTGAGAAGCCTTTTGCCGCTTCAGCAGGTCGCGAGGCGTCCCGGCGGCAACGACGCGGCCCCCGCCCGCTCCCCCCTCGGGGCCGAGGTCGATCACCCAGTCGGCCTCGCGGATGACCTCCAGGTTGTGCTCGATGACGAGCACCGTGTCGCCCCGGTCCGCGAGCTTCTGCAGCACCCGAAGAAGCTTTTCGATGTCGGCCAGGTGCAGCCCCGTCGTGGGCTCGTCCAGGATGTAGAGCGTCCTGCCCGCCCCCTCCGTCGAAAGCGAGAGTTCCCGTGCCAGCTTGATCCGCTGGGCCTCGCCGCCCGACAGGGTCGGGCTCGGCTGCCCGAAGGTCATGTAGTCGAGGCCGATGGCCACGAGCAGTTCCAGCTCCCGGCGGATCGGCGGCACGGCGGCGAAGAACTCCAGGCCCTCGCCGAAGGTCATCTTCAGCACGTCGTGGATGTTCCTGCCGCGGTAGCGCACGGCGAGCGTCTCCTCGTTATAGCGCTGCCCGCCGCAGGTCTCGCAGTGCACGTAGACGTCGGGCAGAAAGGACATCTCCACGCGGATCTCACCCTGCCCCGCGCAGGTCTCGCACCTCCCGCCCGCCACATTGAAGGAAAAGCGGCCCGGGCCGTAGCCCCGCGTCCGGGCGTCGGGCAGGCGCGCAAAGAGCTTGCGGATCTCGTCGAAAAACCCCACGTAGGTGGCCGGCGTCGATCGGGGAGTGCGCCCGATGGGCGAGTGATCGATCTCGATGACCCGGGAGAGCTTCTCCCAGCCCGCGATCCGGTCGCACCCGCCGGGGTCGCGGGCCCCTCTCGAGAGTTTCGCCCCGAGGGCCTCGTAGAGGACATCCTTGACGAGGGTCGACTTCCCGGAACCGCTCACGCCGGTGATGCAGGTCAGCGTCCCCAGGGGGACGGCAACGTCGATCCCCTTGAGGTTGTTTCTCCGCGCCCCCTCGACGGCGAGCCAGGCCCCCGCGGCGGCGGGGCGCAGCCGGGAGGTGATCTCGCGCCTGCGGCCGTTGACCCAGCTGCCCGTCACCGAGTCCGGGTTTTTCCTGAGATCGCCGAGCGTCCCCTGCGCCACGATGTGCCCCCCGAGGGGGCCCGCGCCCGGGCCCAGGTCGACGATCCAGTCGCTTGCGCGGATCGTCTCCTCGTCGTGCTCGACGACGATTACCGAGTTTCCCCTCCCGCGCAGGTCGCGAAGCGTCGCGATCAGCCGGTCGTTGTCCCGCGGGTGCAGGCCGATCGTGGGCTCGTCGAGGATGTAGCAGATCCCCGTGAGGTTCGAGCCCAGCTGGGCCGCCAGCCGGATGCGCTGCGCCTCGCCCCCCGAGAGGGTGTCGCCCCCGCGGTCGAGGGTCAGGTAGTCGAGCCCCACCTGCTCGAGGAACCGGAACCGGGGAAGCAGCTCCGCCACGATCCCCTCGGCCACGGGCGCCTCGTGCGGATCGAAGGCGAAAGAGCGCACGGCCTCGCCGGCCTCGCGAACGGACAGGGCCGTCAGCTCCGCGATCCCCTTGCCCTTGACGCGCACGGCCAGGGCCTCCGGCCTGAGCCGCATGCCGCCGCAGTCCGGGCAGGTTTTCTCGTCGACCGCCCCGATCCCCTCGCATGCCGGGCAGGCCCCGTAGCGGCTGTTGAAGGAAAAGAGCCTCGGGTCGAGCGGCTCGAAGCCCCGGGAACATCTGCGGCAGGTGAGTTTCTCGCTCAGAATCCACGACCCGCCCCGGTCGTCGAGCACCCTCAGGCTGCCCTTCCCCGCGGCCAGCGCCCGGTCGACGATCTCCCGCAGCGACCCGGCGCCCGCCCTTGCCCTGCCGACGACGGCATCGATGTCGTGCTCCCGGAAACGGTCCAGGACGGGAAGCGGCTCGAGCGGCAGGATGCGGCCGTCCACCCGGACCTCCCGGACCCCCCGCTTGCGAAGCCGCAGGAGCAGCTCGCGGTGGAAACCCTTCCGCCCGAAGACCAGCGGCGCCGCAAGGGTCGCGGAACCCCTGCCCACGCGGCGCCCGATCTCCTCGAGCATCGCCTCGGGGCTCTGCGAGACGATGGGCTCGCCGCAGCCCGGGCAGTGCTGCGTGCCGAGCTTGCTGTAGAGCAGCCGCAGGAAATGGTAGATCTCCGTCAGGGTGGCCACGGTGGAGCGGCGGCCCCCCCGGCTCGTGCGCTGCTCGATGGCGACCGCGGGCGGGATGCCGGTCACGTCGTCCACCTCGGGGCGGTCCATGATTTTGAGGTACTGGCGGATGTAGTTCGGCAGGCACTCGAGGTACCGGCGCTGTCCCTCGGCGAAGAGGATGTCGAAGGCGAGCGTCGACTTGCCCGACCCGCTCACGCCCGTGACGACGACGAGACGGTCCCGGGGCCGGGGTATCTCCACCGTGAGATTCTGCAGGTTGTGTTCCCGCGCTCCCCGGATCTCGACGGCGCGGACGTCCCGGCTGCGCTCCCGCGCTTCGCCGTCCCGCAACGGGAAGGAGATCCCGATGCTGTCCGAGAGGTAGGGACGCAGGTGCAGGCCCGTCTGCGACAAGGGGTTGCCGGCGATCTGCTCCGGCGTGCCCGCCGCCACGATCCGCCCCCCCGCTTCGCCGCCTTCGGGCCCGAGATCGAGGACGTGGTCGGCGCACTTGATCACCTCGGGGTTGTGCTCGATGACGACGACGCTGTTGCCGGAGGCGATCAGGTTCCCGAAAGCCGCAAGCAGAACCGCGACGTCGCGGGGGTGAAGGCCCACGGTGGGCTCGTCGAAGATGAAGAGCGAATCGCGGACCTTTTCCAGGCCGATGTGCCGGGCCAGCTTGATCCGCTGCGCCTCGCCCCCCGAGAGG
>JALOPC010000212.1 GCA_025454095.1 Syntrophales bacterium
CGTCCCTCAGGTCTTCATCCCGAAGCTGATCGAGTTCCATCGCAGGGGGCTGTTTCCCTTCGACCGCCTGGTGACCTTCTACCCCTTCGGGCGGATCAACCGGGCCGTCGCCGACGCCCGGTGCGGCCGCACGATCAAACCCGTCCTGATCATCAGCAACTCATAGAAAACCATCCTCGCGACGTCCGTAGCCGCGAGCCTCGTCGAGACTTAAAAAGCCGCACTGCCTCATCCGAATAAGGGCGGAATACAGTTTCGTGCCCCTTTGCACCGGCTTCCTGTCTCCCTCTGCGCTGCCCGGCATTCCTAAGAACCGCCGATCGCGCCCTCTTTGTCTCCTCTACCGGTTGCATGATTTTTGCTAGTACGTCGACAAATAGTGTTGCAGACGGCAGCAGCGTCGGAGAGACCGCATCCAGCATAAACTCGAGAGCAATTACCGATGAACGCAACTGAATCCATCCGCAAACATCTGATTTCAGGGATGCTGATCCTGGCCGGACTTCTGCTGATGTATCTCCCCCTCGTTTCCGACGCGCTGGCCTACATCCCGTATGTTCTCTTTCGATGCACCGGGGACATGCACCTCTACGACACGAGACTGGGCGGCCCAATGATGCACATAGCTGGATGCAAGGTCCTCCCGGTTTTCTCGGAGAAGCTTGTCGCCGTCATGAGAACATGGGGTTTTGTCATTCATCCGCCCATGGGACTGGGCATTATGGCGTATAGCATCTACAGGCGAAAGCTTCCGAAATTCGTCAAAATTATGCTCGTCCTGGCCTCGTGTCCTCCCGTCGTGCTTGTTCTTGCAAATTTTATTTCACCCTTGGTTATTTTCGTTCTACTTGGCGCGGGCCTGATTGCCCTGGCAACGCCTTACCTGGCCGCCGTCCTCAACATTGCACTGAGCTACGTTGTGGTGAAGTTCATTAACGTGAGCCGCCCGTTGAAAATCGCGCTATTCCTTGTTGTTTCCATCCTCCTGACCCTGAACGTCAGGATTCCCGGAATCGTGACCGATTTGTTTTACGCGGCAACAAAGGGGGAGCGAGTCCGGATCGACCGGCAGGTCGTGCTCCCGCGCGACGAACCTCTGGCCCTGATACAGAATGTCGATGCCATCGAGTACCGGGCAAACCCGATGAGCACCTATACAATGGTCGCCGATTTTTTCGTCCACGGACCCCACGTTGGAAGGCCGGCTCTGGCCAACATCCGCATCGAAGATCATCTCCTGTCAAAGGGGTTTCCGCTCGATCGCAAGGGGATAGCACAGACAAAGCTCGTCGTCGAAGCGCGCGACAACGGAGGCACCACGGACTTGACCTTGTCGGTCGTCAGCGGAGGCGTTGAAACTGCGAGGTATGAGAACAGGCTACGGAAATCGTATCCCTTGGAAAACCACGGCAACCTTGCACGCTATAAGGACAAAGACAGCCTTGGAAACGAGATAATCCGGGTTACTCTGGCATCCTTCCAAGACTCCGTTTGGAACAAGATTGCCGTGGCTTTCCTGGAGGACAAGGACCGACACCACCACAAACCGATTCTCGAGTTTGTGGACCGGGCCCTCGAGATCAACCGGCAGGTCCTGCCCGCGATGAAGATCTCGGAAGCGAAGATTGCGGGAACCGACAAGGTGGAGGATGCCTTGCCGGTGAAAAAGCTGTTTGGGGAATTCCGGGATTATCACGCCACGCTGCTCAGCGGCTGCGACGGAGAAACAACGGGGACAAAGGTCATCATGCCGTTCCCGGACGATCATTATCTGATTTTTTCCTCCGGGAAGAACGAACGGAAGGTCTATTTCAAGCAGCCTATCGTCACGGACAATCCTTCCGCCACGCTGCCTGCCTACATGCCAAAGAAAGTGATCTGCGACGGGGACGAGGTCATCGTGTTTCTCATGCCCCTCAGCATGCGCTGTGTGACCGCCGTACGATATTCATTAAATGGGGACTGCCTGGGCGTCCACGAAATGACCTTGCCGAAGATAGAGTGGGGCAAAGGCATGAGGAAGACGGTTGTCGTCGATTTCAAAAAACTGCCGAATTCGTACGAGTTCACGCTTCTGAACATTCCAGAGGAAAGCCTGAAACGCATTGCCCGTTCAGAACACATCTATCATTTCACCCCGTCGGATCTCCGGAACGGAGTCGCAAGTGCTTACCGGGTTTCCTTTGAGAAATGAGGGCGATGCGGTTCCGCAGGAATTCATCCCGAAGCTCATCGCGTTGCACCGTAAGGGGCTCTTCCCCTTCGAGCGCCTCGAGCGGCACTACGAGTTCCGGCAGATCAACCGGGCCATCGCCGACGCCCGCTGCGGCCGAACCGTCAAACCCGTGATTCACATGACCGAGGCCCCGGCACAGTGACCGGGGGTTCAATTCCTCGATTGCCGGGCCGGCCGTTTCATGCTACGTTACGGTTCACTACCATTTTCGGGAGGGGAATTTTATGAGAGCGACACGAATTCTGGTTGTGCTGATGGCGTTGGTCTTCGGGCTGAACATGGCGGCCTGCTGCGGGCCCGACACGACGGAAGTCAAGAAGACGGAGATCATCAACCAGCCGACCGTCGGGCAGCAGCTGGAGGATCTCGAAAAGGCCTACAAGAACGGCGCGATCACCAAGGAAGAATACGAGAAGACCAAGAAGGGCATCCTGGAGAAAGCCGCGCCGGCCGAGAAAAAGTAGGCGCCTTCTGCCCTGCTTCCCGATCATGACCGGGCCGTAGGTTCTATGCGACGCATGTCAACATGGCGGCAAGCCCTTCTCTTCTGGACGGTGCTTGCCGCTTTTTTTCTCGCGGGCGCCGTTGCGCCTGCGTCCGGGTCGGACTTCATGATGAGGGGGCCCGGGGAATCGGTGCACGCACCCGGGCGGGTCGAGGAACTGCAGACCTCCAGCGTGAGCATCGCCATGCTGGGCCTCATCGGGGTCTACCAGCGATACGTATCGCCCGTCGGCGGGGTCGACCGCTGCGGCTTCCGGCCGAGCTGCTCCGCCTACGGCCGCCAGGCCATTCTCGACCAGGGCCCCGCCGTAGGCGTCATCATGATCGGGGACCGGATGACACGCTGCAACATCTTCGAGAGGCACGGATACGTGCGGCTGCCCAACGGAAAACTTTACGATCCCGTTTCAAACAATCGGCTCTTCGAGAAATGAACCCTCTGCTGCGGCGCCTGCCGCTGACCCTCTTTCTGCTTTTCGGCTTCATCGCCGCGTCTCCCCTCAACGCCGATGACGGAGCCGTCCTTCTGACCGGGGACCTCCAGCTGAGGATCGCCGATGCCTTCATGGAGGAAGGCGAATACTACCGGGCGGTCACGGAATATAAGCGGTTCCTGATCCTGTTCCCGGATTCCGCAAGGGCGGATTATGCCTTCTTCGCGATCGGGCTGGCCCACTTCAAGGGCGAGGAATTCGCGACGGCCGCGCGGTCTTTTACCTCCCTGCGTCAGAAATACCCGGGAAGCGAATACGGCATGGAGGCAGGCTACCTGGAAGGGGTCAGCTGGTGGAAGCTGAAGAATCACAGCCGGGCTCAGGCGACGCTCGCGACTCTTGCCGATGAGCACCCCGCATCGGACTATGCCCCGCGGGCGCTTCTGGTGATCGGCCTGGCGGCGCTCGACGAGAACCGACCGGAGCAGAGCCGCAAGGCGCTGCAACAGCTCCTGGACCGGTACCCGGCCCATCCGGGCAGGGAGGCTGTCCGGGAGGCCGCAGCGCTGATCGACCGGTATCAGGATCTTCCCGAGAAGTCGCCGGTCCTGGCGGGAATCCTGTCCGCCGTCCTGCCGGGATCGGGCTACATCTATGCCGAACATTACGGGGACGGCATCACGGCATTTCTCCTCAACGGCCTCTTCATCGCGGGAACGGCGGCAGCCATCCATCAGGAGAACTACGCCGTCGCCGGCATCGTCGGGGGC
>JALOPC010000213.1 GCA_025454095.1 Syntrophales bacterium
CTTGAGCCCGCGCAGGATGGCGATCGTGTCCTCCACGGTGGGCTCCTTGATGAGCACGGGCTGGAACCGGCGCTCCAGGGCCGGGTCCTTCTCGATGTTCTTGCGGTACTCGTTGAGGGTCGTCGCGCCGATGCAGCGCAGCTCGCCCCGGGCCAGGGCCGGCTTGAGCATGTTCGAGGCGTCGATGGCCCCCTCGGCGGCCCCCGCGCCCACGACGGTGTGGATCTCGTCGATGAAGAGGATGATCTGCCCCTCGGCGGCGGCCACTTCCTTCAGCACCGCCTTGAGGCGGTCCTCGAACTCGCCGCGGAACTTCGAGCCCGCCACGAGCGCCCCCATGTCCAGGGCGACGACGCGCTTGTCCTTGAGCGTCTCCGGCACGTCGCCGTTGACGATCCGCTGGGCGAGCCCCTCGACGATGGCCGTCTTGCCCACGCCGGGCTCCCCGATGAGGCAGGGGTTGTTCTTCGTGCGCCTCGAGAGGACCTGCATGATCCGGCGGATCTCCTCGTCACGGCCGATGACGGGGTCGAAGGATCCCTTCTTTGCCAACTCATTGAAATCCCTGGCGTATCTTTCAAGCGCCTGGTATTTTTCCTCGGGGTTCTGATCGGTGACCCGCTGGCTTCCCCGGATGTCCACGAGGACCCGGTAGATGGCGTCCCTCGCCACGCCGGCGTTTCGAAGCGCCTTCCCGGCGGGACCTTCCTTGTCCTCGGCCATGGCGATGAGGATGTGCTCGGCGCTGACGAACTCGTCCTTGAGGCGCTTGGCCTCCTCGAAGGAATTCTCCAGGATCTTGTTCAGCCTCGGCGTCATGTAGGTCTGGGTCCCCGCCCCGGACACCTTCGGGAGGCTGTTCAGGGCCTTTTCGACCTCGCGCTGGATGGACCGGGTGTCGGCGCCGATTTTCTTCAGGGCCGCCGAGACGATTCCCTCGGGCTGCCGCATCAGGGCCGCCAGCAGGTGTTCCGCGTCCACGGCCTGGTGGTTGAACTGGCCCGCCAGAGACTGGGCTTCCTGGAGGGCTTCCTGGACCTTCTGGGTGAATTTGTCGAATCTCATCGGTTGCCTCTTGAAAACGTTTTAAATAACAATATCTTGTGTAGATACGGACGGCGGCTCCGGCGGTTCCGCCCCCCGCGCCCCGCGCCTGCTTGGGCCCTAACTTAATGACCCCCGGGGGGGATGTCAAGAAAGGGCATGCAATCAACGGGTTATCTATTTTCGGGGGGGCTGTTTTCCTGTATAAATTTTGCAAGGAAGGCCTTGACAAGACCTCGTTGCTATCTATATTCTCTTTGGCTTAGATCGTTTGGCTAAAATGGAGGAAAGACCATGACCATGAATCTACCGGCTGCAACCAGTACGTTAGATTTATATATCTCCGAGATCAACCGGTTTGCCATCCTCACCCCCGAGGAGGAGTTCAAGCTGGCCGTCCGCTACAAGAAGTACAACGACATGGAAGCGGCGCAGAAACTGGTCGTCTCCAACCTGCGGTTCGTGGTGAAGATCGCCCACGAATACCGCAACTACGGGGTGAAGCTCCTCGACCTGATCCAGGAAGGCAACGTGGGGCTCATGCACGCCGTCAAGAAGTTCAACCCCTACAAGGGCTACCGGCTCATCTCCTACGCCGTGTGGTGGATCCGGGCCTACATGCAGAACTTCGTCATCAAGACCTGGAGTCTCGTGAAGATCGGGACGACCCAGAACCAGCGCAAGCTCTTCTTCAAGCTCAACCAGGCCAAGAAGAAGCTGCAGACCATGGCGTCGAAGAACCCCGAGTTCGGGGAGATCGCCGAGAGCCTTAACGTGAAGGAGACGGAGATCCAGGAGATGGACGTGCGTCTCAACGGCCGCGACCTCTCGCTCGACGCCTTCATCGACGAGGACGGCGAGCTGTCGCACATCAACTGCCTGGCCGACAAGAGCGAGAGCCAGGAGGAGGCCTTCATCCGCCACGAGGAGACGGCCCTGGTGAAGCGCAACATCGCGGGGGCCCTCGCGAAGCTCAACGACCGCGAGGCCTACATCATCCGCAACCGCGTGATGTCCGAAAACCCCGAGACGCTCCAGGAGATCGGCGACAAGTTCAAGATCACCCGCGAGCGTGCCCGCCAGGTCGAGAAGGAGGCCCTGCGAAAGATGCGCCAGGCCATCGGCGGCTGGGAGCCGTCGGCGGCGCGCGCCTAGGCGCGGGACTCGGGTCTCGGGAAGACAAGAGACGAAGAGGAAAACCAAAGCCCCAGGTCATTCGGCCGGGGGCTTTTTTATGCCCGCGTTGACCGGCTTGTTTTCAACGCCTACCTGCTTGAGGCGTCGCAGGCCTTGATGGCCTCGACGGCCCTGTCCCGGCACGCAAACCCGCAGCCCTCGACATTGAACCTCGGTGTCTTCGCGATGAGCCGTTCGTTGCAGGTCCTGAGGCAGCTCATGTAGGACTCGACGACACCCCTTCCGCAGCCCGCGCGCCCCTGGCTCTTCCCATCCGGCATTGCGCCGTCGATCACGTAGCCGTAGCAGCCCCGGGGATCGAGGGCACATCCCGAGTACGTCGGCGTGCAGTTCCTCTTCACGTAGGGCTCCCTCATGGCTGCGCATTTCTTGTGGTAGCCCTCCCGCAGGGCCTTGCTGTCCCGGGGGCTTCGTTTCGGAAGGCGGGGGGATCGTCCCGCCGCCGGGAGGAGTTCCCCATGGCCCCGGCGGACTCCCCGTGGAAGGGCCGTCGGGAGGCACCTCCAGCGGGCGCCCCTCCGGCATGCGCTGAGCCGCACCGGTCAGGCACCTGCCCTCGGAATCGCAGCGCCAGCTCGGGCAGTTGCGGTTCGTCCAGGCCCTGGCATCGGGCTCGCCGAGGAACCCCTCGCCCCACACATGGTAATCGATCCGGTTGGGATACTGGGTCAGAGACACGCCCCCGTGTTTTTTGCTGCAGACGACGGCCCAGTTTCCGCCCATTCGAGGTCCTGACGCCGCGGCTCCCGTCTGCGTACACAGCCATCCTGGATAGTACTGGTTCACCCAGGCCCGGGCGTCCGGTTCCCCGAGGAACCCCTCCTGGACGAGAATGTGCCTGGTCGGGTCGTAGGTCTTCCCGATGTTGACCACCAGGTCGTTCCGCCCGCAGAAGACCTTCCACTCGCCGCCCTGTCCCGGTCGGGGGGCCGCCGCGCAGGCGCCGCCCGTGTCGCAGCGCCACCGGGGGCAGTTGCCGGCGATCCAGTCACTGGCCTCCTTCGGCCCCGGGAAAGGGCCGGCCATGAGCTTGCGGCCCGTGATCAGGTGCTCGCCGTAGGTCACCTCGCCGCTGCGGGGCTCGCAGAAAACGTACCACTTGTTTTCCTCGGGACAGGCCTCGCGGGACCCGGGCATGAAACAGAGAAGCACGAGGCAAAGGACAGCCGCAAGAGCCTGCCGCTTCAATGGGCGATTTCGGGTCTCTGTCATGGCATCTCCTCCTGTGCCGATAGAATCGGATGGGCCTTCTGCCAGATAGGCTCTCTAACCCGCCGGGGCACTCAACGTCCCCAGGTGCCGGTGCAGCTTGCCGAGCCGGCAGTGGGCCCGCAGGAGAGGGTGCCGTTGCCTGAGGGTCCTGATACGCCGGGCTTCAATGTCCCTCTCAGGGTGCATGATTTCACTTCTTTCCAGCAGATGCTTTCACGATATAGATAGCATTCCGCCGTCGCGTTCAGCCGGCCCGAGGCATCGACCCGTCCCTTGATCCGGTAGATGTAGGATTGCAGGTCATTGTACAACTGACCGTCGACGGTCCCGTCGGCCTGGACCGTCATCTTGATAGGACCTCCCATCAGGACACCGTCACAATTGCGGGCCGCTTGCTTTCCGGATGGATCCTTGATCGTCCCCCTGAGGGCATCCCACTCCCCGGAAAAGGCGCCCACCGGGTACTTGGAGGCCGTGCCGCCCGGTTTCGGCGATGGCGGGGGTTTGGTGTCTACGGGGGGCTTGGGGTCCACCCGTCTGCTTGTTGTTGTATCCCTGCCGGCCGTTGTCGACTCCTGCGCCCCTCTTGAAAACCCTTCCCCGAACCGGCGCCACCAGTTTGCAAATTCCGACTCCGGAGGCGTTTCCGGCGGGCGCCCCTCCGTGCGCCGCGCCACGCCGGCGAGGCAGCGGCCCTCGGAGTTGCAGCGCCAGCTAGGGCAGTTCCGGTCGGTCCAGAGTCTCGCGTCGGGCTCACCCATGAATCCCTGGCCGAGGATGAAAGACTCGATGCTGTCGGGTTGACGGGTGAGGGAGACGCCACCGTGTCTCTTGCTGCAGACGACGGCCCAACTCCCGCCCATCCCCGGCTTCCCCGTCGGGCCTGACGACCTGGGTGACCCGTCGGCCGCGCATTGCCAGCTCGGGTAGGCACGGCTTGCCCAGGCCCTTGCGTCGGGCTCGCCGAGGAAACCCTCCTGGACGAGGATGTATCTGACGGCATCATGCGTCTTGCCGACAGTGATCGTCCCGTCCCGCCTCCCGCAGAGGACTTTCCATTCGCCGCCCCGGGCCGGGGCCGCCGCACAGGCGCCTCCTGCGTCGCAGCGCCACCGGGGGCAGTTGCCGTTGATCCAGTCATAGGCCGTCCTCGGTCCGGGGAAGGGGCCGGCCATGATCTTGCGGCCTGTCAGCTGGTGCTCGCCGTAGGTCACCTCCCCGCTCCGGGGGTCGCAGTAGGCGTACCACTTGTATTCCTCGGGACCTGCCTGGGGCACCCGACCGCGGTCCCCCGAGCTTGTGATCGGCGGCTGGTAGAGCGGTGCCGACCAGTCCTCCTCGCAGGTCACAGTGGCCGAGCCGTAGACCTCGGCAAAGATGTACTTGGCCCACACGATGAATTTGCCCGCTTTCTCGCACTTGAACGAGTTTCCGGGCCCGGGGTCCCAGGTCAAATCCCCCCGGCTCGGCGTGCTCTGCGAGCCGTTCTTGCTGACCAGCGTCACCTCGAAGCTCACCTGCTGCCCGATCTGCAGGGTCTTGCGTGGCGGATCGAGGTACAGGTACTTGGGGACGTCTCTCGTGATCCAGTAGCCGACTTTAGTTCCGGCACTGACCGACTGCCCGGCCTCGGGTTGCTGCTCGCAGACGAGACCCACGGCGAGATCACTCGCCCTGTTGCCCTCATTGCGCGGGGTGAGCCCGGCGTCCTTGATAGCCCGGATCGCCTCGTTTTCCTTCATCCCGACCACGTTGGGCACGATGTTCGCCCTGGCCCCGACCTGGACCTGGGCCGCGGCCTCGGCATCGACTTTTCCTCCCGCCTCGTCCGTGGCTGTGACGGTTGCGCGGTTCTCGTAGAGGCCTGTCCCCTTCAGTTCGACGGTGCATTCGTAGATCCACTTCTCGTCCGTGTCGAGGATGCCGTTCCCATTCTTGTCGCCGCTCTTGGGTTTTTTCAACATGTCGGCAGAGCAGGCGGAATCGGTGAGCTTTGAAATCGTTAGCTTGCTCTTGCCCGTGTTGGTCACTTCGATGGTGAAGGTGACCTGGTCGCCGTCGGCAGCCTGCGCGGTGCTGGGAGTTTTCGTGAGACCAATCCCGGAAGGGAGGACGTCCTTGATCAGCAGCTTTGCCTTGCCCATCTGGGCATCGACAACAGCATTGCCCACGGTCACCTCGAGCTCGAGGTTCACGTCCTCCGTCCCCTCGACGAGGTCGTCCTTGTTGATCGGGATGGCGATCGATTTTTCGGGGTTGTCCAATTCCTCCCAGATGATGCGGTCGATGCCCGGCCTGCTGTAGTCGCCCTCACCGGGTTCCTTGCCCGCGGTCGCCGTTCCGTCCGACACTTTGACCTGCACGATGGTTCGGCCCATGTCCTTGCCCGCCTTGCGTCTCACAGTGATATTGGCGTAGCCTGCATCCTCCCGGACCTCGTAGGTCTTGTGCGTGAAGGAAATGATGTCCTTTGCCGGAGGGGCCTCGATGCACTCTACGGTGGCGGTACCTTGGGCGCCCGTGTGCTCGGGAGGTTTCTTGTCAACTCCGAAATATTTCTTGTAGTCGGCATCTGCCTGCCGATCGACCACATATTCGCTTTGGTAATGCGCCCGGATCAGAAACGTTCCTTTTTTCCGGCACATAAAAGGGTTATTTGTTTCTTCATAATGTACCGGTACGGTGTCCTCCGCGGCATACCACTTCTCGGCATTGGCCAGAAGCGCCGCGTCGAGCTCGGCCAGCACGCGCTCGAGCTCCTCGCGGCGAGCGGTGAGATAGTGTTCTTCGTCAAAACCGGCCGTGTTCTCGCCGGGCAGGAACTCGGCCGCGCGCTCGGCGAGCTGCGTCGTGGCGAAGACCGCCTGCAGCGAGTAGTAGTCGCGGGTCGGAATCGGATCGAACTTGTGATCGTGGCAGCGGGCGCACTGCAGCGAGTGGGCCAGGAATGTCTCGCCGACGCTATTGGTCACGTCGTCGAGAAACCGCTGCCGGGCGACCTTGGCGACCTCCATGCCGGTCAGTTCCCACGGCCCCATCCGCAGCAGGCCGGTCGCTATGAGCAGTTCAGGATTCTCGGGATCGATCTCGTCGCCGCCGATCTGCTCGCGGGCGAA
>JALOPC010000214.1 GCA_025454095.1 Syntrophales bacterium
GATCCAGGACATCGCGATCAAGGGGGAAAAGATTTCTACCCTCAAAGACAGCCAGGGCAAGCTTTCGCTGTCCATGGACCTCAACAAAGGCCGGGGCGCCGTTGCCGTCAGCGGGCCCGTGGGCATCAACCCGATCTTCGCCAACCTCGACGTCGACCTCAAGAGAATCCGGATCCGGCCCTTCCAGGAGTACTTCACGGACAAATTCCGCGTCAACTTCACCGACGGCGACATCTCCGCCAAGGGAACCGTTTCGGCGAGCAAACCCGCCGACAGGGACGTGTCGGTCAAGTACGACGGAAACCTGCTACTGGGCCGTGTCGCGACGGTGGACAAGGTCAACGGCGACGACTTCGTCAAGTTCAAGTCGCTGTTCGTGAACAGCATCTCCGCCGGGTACAACCCGCTCTTCGTGAGGATCAAGGACATCGCGCTCGCCGATTTCTTCGCCCGGATCATCGTCAACGAAGACGGCACCCTGAACGTGAAGAACGTCGCCAAGCCCGAGGCCGCCGCGGGGGAGGAAGACGCCGAGGCAGAGCCTGCGGAGCCCGAGAAAAAGGGAGAGGCCGAGCTCGGAGAGAAGAAAGAATACGTGGGCGACATTCTCGCCAAAAACATCGAGATCAACCGCATCACGCTGCAGAACGGCACTCTCGTGTTCGACGACCGCAAGATCAAGCCCAGCTTCTCGTCGACGCTCACGGAGCTCACGGGGCGGGTGACCGGTGTGACCTCGATCACGAAAAAGCCGGCCGACGTGGACGTCCGCGGCAAGATCGGCCGGTACATCCCCGTCGAGATCGCCGGCAAGGTCCATCCGTTCAAGGAAAACCTTTTCGTGGACCTCAAGGCCTCGCTGCGGGATTTCAACCTCAGCCCCCTCACCCCCTATTCGGGGACCTACGCAGGCTACAAGATCGAGAAGGGGTCCCTCTCCTTCGATCTCAAGTACCTGATCTCGGACATGAAGCTCGACGCCGAAAACAAGGTGGTCATCGACCAGCTCACGCTGGGGGACCGGGTGGAAAGTTCCCAGGCCACCAAGCTGCCCGTCGGGCTCGCCGTCACGCTCCTGCGCGATGCCGACGGCAAGATCAGCCTCGACATCCCCGTGACGGGCCGTCTCGACGACCCCGAGTTCAGTGTCTGGCGCATTGTCCTGCAGGTTATCGTCAACCTCCTGACCAAGGTCGCCACGGCGCCCTTCGCCCTGCTGGGATCCCTCTTCGGGGGCGGCGAGGAGCTGAGCTACATCGAGTTCGATCCGGGCAGGGCGGTGCTGTCCGAACCGAACATGAAAAAGGTCGAGACGCTCACAAAGGCCCTGAAGGCAAAACCGGCCCTCAAGCTCGACATCGTCGGCGGCGTCGACCCGGAGAGGGACCGTGAAGGTCTGATCCGCGATCAGTTCCAGAAGAAACTCAAGGCCCAGAAGATGAACGACCTGATCCGGAAAGGCGAAACGGTGGAGTCCGTCGATGCGATCGTAATCGGGAAAGAGGAATACGACCGCTACCTCAAGAGGGCGTACAGCGCAGAGAAGTTCCCCAAGCCGAGGAACATCGTCGGCCTCGAGAAGGGACTGCCCAACGAGGAAATGGAGAAACTCATGATGACCCACATCACGGTCAAGGAGGAGGACCTGCGCCTCCTTGCCATGAAGCGGGCAGAAACGGTGTCGGAAGCCATCCGGGATAAAGGGGAGTTCGAGCCGGGACGGATTTTCGTCGTCGAGCCCAAGACGCTGGAGCCCGAGGCCAAGAAGGACGTGAAGAAGAGCCGCGTGGACTTCAAGCTGAAATAGGCGGGCAGTGCGCGGGGAGCGCTCAGGCCTCCTCGGCGGCCTTGCGCTGCGCCCGCCTGGCCTTCACGAACAGGAAGACACCGACAAGAAGGAACATGCCGCCCATGATGAGCTGCTTGATCTCGTCTCCCTCCATCTGGCCCTGGACGATCTTGATCACCGCCGTGACGATGGTAACCAGGCCGTAAAAGAGAAACAGCAGCGATGTGATGGACCCCATCCCGCCGATTTTCCCCACGGGGAGACTGACCGGGGTCTTTTCCGCCGGCTTGCCCGGCAGGGGTTTTCCCGTCCCCGTCGGCTCGGCCCGGTGGGCCTTTCCCCGGATCGACTTGTCCTGCCCCGCCAGGTACCACAGGATCTGGTCCCGCTCCTCGGACGTTTTTACCGTCTTGAGCCTGTTGACGAGTTTCAGCCGTTCCCGTTCGTCCATGTCAGTGCCCTGGTCACCTTGTTTCGAGGATAGTTTTCTTCCGATTTCTTTCTACACCATTACGAAACGGAAGGCAATGCTGTCTGTCCGGTCTGACCCTGTACCCGAAGCCCTACACCCCTTACTTCTTTTTGTATCCGTACCTCGCCTCGAAGATCGGGGCAGTCAGGTTGTCCACGGGGACGTAGTCGTCGGTGAGGATCACAGCCGGGCGATTTCGCAGAATCTCCTGCAGTTTCTCCTGGGGGACGAGGTGGGCGATCCGTTTCCTGCCTTCTCTGGCGCCGGTTACGCGCACGAAATCATCCATGTCCCATTTCCGGGGGCTTGCCACGACGACACAGGTCGCAATCCCGAGCCGTTGAAGCTCGGGGACCAGGACGAGCAGGTTGACGTTCCCCTTCCCGAATACGTCCTCGAGGGTGCGGATGTAGGACGGCAGAAAGAGCCCCTCCGTGACGCTGTCGATCAGGTTCGCGATGAGGAACCCGTCGGGCTTGAGAAGCGCCTTCATCTGCTGCGCGAACTCCCGGGTCGTCAGGTGGTAGGGGATGGAGAGGTCGTTGAAGGCATCGCCGAATATGAAATCGTAGCGTCCCTTGTCCTTCGAGTTCATGACGAACCAGCGGCCGTCCTCGTTGAAGGAACGGATGGAGGTGGTTCGGGGCAGGCCCAGGTATTCGTGGACCACGCGGGTGACCTCCGGGTCGATCTCGACCACGTCGATTCTCGCCCCGGGGTATGCCGCCTCCATGTAACGGGGAAACGTGTACCCGCCTCCCCCGATGAAGAGCGCATCCACGGAGGCGCGCGACCGCATCTGCCAGCCGACCAGTTCCTCGTAGATCCGGATGTAGTCGTAGTCGAGGAAGGCCGGGTCGTTCACGTCATTGATCGAGTGGATCAGGTTGTCCAGGATAAGGGCCTCCCCCTCCACCGCTCCTCCCTTGATCGGGTACTTCATCAGCTTGATCGTGAAGTAGTCGCTCTCCTTATAGTAGTAAACCTTCTCGTCGAGCAGGGGCCTGTATGCATAGCCGAACATCGTGAAGAGGAATACGCTGACGGAGACGACGGCGGCGACGGTGATGACCGCGGCCTTGCGCTTCAGAAACAGCCCCCCGAACACGAAGGCCGACGCGATCAGGATGGCCCCCATCGTGAGCAGGAGGCTGCGGGTCCCCATCCAGGAGATGAGGAAGAACCCCGTGGCAAAGGTCCCGATGATGGAGCCCAGGGTGGAGAAGGCGTAGATCTTCCCCACGATGTTTCCCGTGCGGCTCAGGTTGTCCAGCGTGAGCTTCACCACGACGGGCGAGATCATACCCAGAAGCGTCGAGGGAACGAAGAAGATCGCCGTCGTGAGCAGCAGGATCCTCAGCATCAGGGTCGTCTGCAGAGGCGCCGCGCCGATCAGGTCCGCCAGGGGCGCAATGGTCAAGGCGCCCAGGCCCGAAAGAAAAAGCAGCCAACCCAGCGTTGCAGGGCGGGGATAGCGGTCCGCGAGAATGCCCCCGACCCAGGCGCCGATGCTGATGCCGGCCAGCACGACACCGATGATGCTGGTCCACGTGTACAGGGAGACGCCCACGTAGGGCGCCATGATGCGCCCCGCCACCAGTTCGATGACGAGCGTGCAGAAGCTGGCGATGAACACGACGACATTCGCCTTGACGACCACGGGATTCAT
>JALOPC010000215.1 GCA_025454095.1 Syntrophales bacterium
CATCTTTCCCTGATGAAGAAAAAGACGCTCGTCCTGGACGCGGACATGGGCCTTGCCAACATCGACGTGATCCTCGGGATCGCGCCGAAGTACAACCTCTATCACGTCCTGCGGGGCGAGAAGGCGCTTGGCGACGTGATCGTCGAGGGACCCGGCGGCATGAAGATCCTGCCGGCCTCATCGGGCATCCCCGATATGGCGGAGCTCTCCCGGGGCGAAAAGCTCGCCCTGCTGGATGAGCTGGAAGGGCTGGGCAGCGAGCTGGACTTCATGCTCATCGACACGGCGGCGGGCATTGCAGGCAACGTGATCTACTTCAACGTGGCCGCCCGGGAGATCATCGTCGTGGCCACCCCGGAGCCGACCTCCATCACCGATGCCTACGCGCTGATCAAGATCCTCTACAGTCAGTACGGCGAGAAGCGCTTCATGCTCCTGGCGAACATGGTGAAGAACTCCAGCGAGGCCCGGGACGTGTTTCTCAAGGTGAGCAACGCGACCTCGCACTTTTTGAATCTCTCCATCGAGAGCCTCGGGTACGTCCTGGACGACACCCGGGTGACCGAGGCGGTGCGGCGGCAGAAGGCCCTGGCGGAGGTCTACCCCGACTCCAAGGCCAGCAAGTGCCTGCAGTCCATCGCCCGGAAGCTCTGCCGGCTCCAGCCCGAGGCCGGGGAGTCGGGCAGCCTGAAATTCTTCTGGAAGTCCATCGTGGAAAAACCGCGCGGGTAAGGGGTCACGTGAACAAGAAGGAACGGGACAAGCTGATTCTGAAATACGCCCCTCTCGTCAAGAGCATCGTGGACCGGATTGCCTGCAAGGTGCCCGGGCACGTGGCCGAGCGCGATGACCTCGTCAACGTGGGGGTGATCGGCCTGATCTCGGCCCTCGAGAAGTTCGACAAGGGGCGCAACGTTCAGTTCGAGACGTACGCCCGGTTCCGCATCCGCGGCGCCGTCCTCGACGAGCTGCGGGCGAGGGACTGGCAGCCGCGCTCGGCGCGGAACAAGGACGCCCGGATCGAGAAGGCGATGCTGGCTCTCCAGCGGCAGCTCGGACGCCCCCCCGACGAGGTGGAAGTGGCCGAGTTCATGGACCTCTCGCTCGAGGACTACTACCAGCTCCTCGACGAAGCCTCCGGCGTGTCGCTGCTCTCCAGCGAGGACCTGCCGCCCGACTACTGCGAGAAGTACGCCACCTACGACGTGCTCGAGAAGATCGACCAGGGCAGCCCCCTGTCCATCCTGGCCCGGGGCGAGGTGAAGAAGATCCTCAAGGACGCCATCGAGGCGCTCCCGGACAAGGAGAAACTGGTGCTGTCGTTGTACTACTACGAGGAACTCACCATGAAGGAGATCGGCTGCGTTCTCAAGCTCACCGAGTCGCGGGTCTGCCAGCTCCACTCGCAGGCCGTGCTGCGGCTTCGCGGCAGGGTGAGAGAGCTGCGATAGGCGGGAAAGCCATGGCGCGGAGAGTCGAACTCGATCTTCTGGAAGGCGACGGGGTCGCGGAAGCCCCGAAGGCCGAGCCTGCGGGGCCCCCCGTCGAGGCGGAGCTTCCCCCTCCGGTGCGCGCGTCGCTCATGTTCCGGCTTCGCTCCCTCCTGCAGAAGACCTTCTCCCGGTTCAGGCACCCGAAGCCGCCCTTCGACTGGAAGTCGCTTCTGAACTGGAAAGTTCTCGCCGCGGGCCTGGCCGCGGTGGTTCTCCTGTCGGGCGCCGTCGTTTCCTTCCTGGTCTTCCGCCACCAGGAGTCCGAACGGGTTGCGACCGAGCAGAAGGCCCAGGCCGTCGCGCCCCCCACGGTCGTCCGCGAGGCCGCTTTCCCCGATTTCAGCATCGACATCAAGGACGCCAAGGGCCGCTACCGCTTTCTGCAGTGCGATGTCACGGTCGAGTTTCACGAGGCGGTGGCGCTGACGGAGGACCGCAAGGTGGAGATCCGGAGGGTCATCTACCTGGCGGCCAAGAAGAAGGGCCCCGAGTGGATCGCAAGCCCCGATTCGGGCAAGCGGTTCAAGAAGGAGGTGCGCGAGGAATTGCGCGCCGTCCTGGGGGAGGGCGCCCTGAAGGACATTTACGTGACGCGGTATGTGCTGATCTAGAAGAACGGGTCTCGGGGACAGGGGATCGGGTATAGGGTGAAGAAATGAAAACCCAGGCGAAGATATTCATTGCCCTGTTGATCGTCCTGCTTCTTGCCGGTTCGGCCGTTGCCCTCACGGCGGATGAGGTCGTCAAGCTCAAGAAGGCAGGGGTGAGCGACGAGACCATCCGGCTCATGATCGAACAGGAACGCGCCGGCAAGCAGTCGGACCCGTCCGACCGGATCGGCGTCCGGGAGGTCAAGGACGCCGACGGCAACGCCTCGGTCGTGTATTCCACGGGCGCCCCTGCCGCTGCCGCGCAGGGCGACTCGGAGCAGGAAAAGGTCGACAAGGCATGGAAAATGCTACAGAATCAAAATGTGATCATCGACGACCGGCGACGATGAGCGCCCGCGAGGGCGGTGACGATGGGTATTTCCGACCCCGCGTAATCCCTTGAGCTTTTCGATTCGATGGTTTAGTCTTGCCGGCGGGCCGGGCGGCCTGCCGATAACCGGAGAAAGAGAATATGATCAAATCCAAGGAAGTGAAGGAAACGAGGGAGGCCGACGTATACCGGCTTCTGGAGAGGGAGTTCGAGGGCACGTTCATCGAGGAGCTGATTCCGGGGATTCTGCACAACTTCGCCAATCCCCTCAACGGGATCATCGGGCGCACGCGGCTGCTCCAGAGGCGTCTCGAGGAAGCCATCCGCAAGACGCGGGAAACGTACCCGGACGCGGAGCGAACCCTTGCGGAGGACCACGCAAAGCTCCTGAAGGACATCGAGCTCATCACCCACGAGTCGGACCGGCTCTTCGATCTCTTCAAGCATGTCTCGGGGAAGTTCTACGCCATCGGAGACCGCAACCTCCAGCAGGTGAATCTCTCGGAGCTCGTGGAGAACGAGATCCGGTTTTTCGACTTCTACCTGGATTTCAAGCATAACGTGAAGAAGATCATGGACCTCGACGGGGACCTGCACGACGTGGCCGGTTCCCCCGCCGACTACTCCATGTTCATCTCCACCTGGGTGCGCTACGCCATGGAGGCCATGACCGAGAGCCCGGTGAAGGAATTCTTCGTATCCACGACCCGCCGCAACGGCCGGGTAGCGCTCAAGTTCCAGGACACGGGACGCCCCATGCCGCCCGAGCTGAAGGAGGCGATCCTGAAGGGCCGAACGGGTCAGGACGTCAAGGACGAGAAGGCCTCGCGGCTTCTGCTGGCCGTTTCCCTGCTTCGCAAGTACGACGTGCAGTTCGACATCGGCCACGAGGCGGGTATCAACATCTTTTCGCTGGAGATCCCCTGCCAGGCGGCCGGCATGCGCAGGAAAGCGGCAAGAAGGTAGGGCGAGGACAGGGCCCAGGGTCCAAAGGCAGAGAACAGCGTACAGGCTACAGAGGGTTGCACGGGTTCCTTCCCATACACGTGGTACGGCGGAATTAAAGATTCCGGCCCGATCCGTCGATTGCATGAACAGGGACGGCAGAATCCTTTTCTGCGTCCGCTGAGGGTCCGCAAGGACATCTTCCCGGGGAAGACACGCGCCGGGAAGGGGAGATCCGGTCATGCTGAGGGCGGTCGATGTACAGCAGATCCTGTTGCAGACGACGTCGGTGGAGCGAATCCAGCAGACGCAGCAGCAGCAGTCCGACCTGCAGCAGCGCTACGTGGCCGTGCACACCAGCGAGGAAAGAAAGCTGCTCAAAGAGAAGGTGAAGGAGTCGGACGAGACCGAAAAGGCGCGGATCCAGCGCGAGGAGGAACGGGAGCGGAAACGCAGATCGGCCCGGGACTCTCACCCGGCGGACGA
>JALOPC010000216.1 GCA_025454095.1 Syntrophales bacterium
GGGGTTCGGGAAAAGAAACGGGGACCGGTGAAGTTCACCGATCCCCGTTTTCATCGACGGAATAGACGGAAAAGACCGAATAGACCTTTTTTACTGCGTCGGTTCGGGCCGGTTCGGGGTGCCGGTGATCTCCCGGGCGATCTCGGCGGCCCGCTGGGCGCTGATGTGGCCCCAGATCGCCCCGGCCTTCTTGCTCTTCATGTTCATGAGGATCCCGGCGGCGAGTTTCTTGTCCATCTTTTCGAGCATGGGGCCTGCCTGGGCCGGCGGCGTGGCTTCGAACACGTTGGCCAGGTCCCGGAGCCTCTTGTCCTCGGCCGCTTTCACGGTGTCGAGCATGCCCGAGAGCCGGTCCTCGAGGCCCTTGAGGGCATCGATCTTTGCGACGATCTCCCCTTTGAGGGCCTGCAGTTTTTTCTCCTCCTCCTTGATCGCGCCCTCGCGGCTGTCGAGCTGCTTCTCGCGCTCGGCAAGCGACGCGGCGAGTTTCCGTTCCCGCGCCAGACTGTCCTCGGCGGATTCCCGCGCGGGGGCCTTTTCCGCGGTCTTCGGGGACACGTTGGCAACGGCGTGATCGAGATCGAGGACCGAGGAGGCTTCGGGCAGCATGTTCTGCAGAACGCCGCCCGCCGCCGCGATCTTGATGACAATCAGCGCCACGACGAGGATTTCACAGATTCGGATCAGTCTTTTCATCGCCGGACCTCTTCAGAAACCGGATAATGCCCTGTTCGTTCAATTCCACGGATTCCTTGTGGTTCCACTCTTTCCAGTACTGCTCGAACTTCTTCTGCCGGAGGATCTCCATGATCTTGCGCCGCTTCATGGCCTCCGCGAGTTCCTCCCGCTTGCCCTCGAGGGCCTTCTCCCGGTCGGCGATGAGGACCACCTGGCTGACCTCCCGCTGCCGAAGGCCCCGGATGTAGCCGAAGGCGAGACCGATCTCGCCGGCATTCAGGCTCCCTTCCTGCCGGCGCATCAGCTCCGCCAGCACGGCCGCTTTTTCGCCGCGGATCGAGTGAAGCCGCTCCTTCTCGAGCTCGAGGCCCCGGACCTGCTCGGAAAATTCCTGCAGGACCTGCTCCTCCGCCAGCTTGCGGACATTCAGGATCTGTTCGAAACGAAACCGGAACACGCTTACCCTCTTACCTTTTTACCTTCTCACCCTGCGGCCTCACTGAAACAATGCGTAGAGCTGCCGCCGGCTCTCCTCGAACCCCACCTTTTCGTTCATGTCCTGCTTCAGATAGCCGTTGACCCGATCGATCATCCGGATCGCGTAGTCGATCTCGGGGCTGCTTCCCGCCACGTAGGCGCCGATGTTGACGAGGTCCTCGGCCTTGCGGTACGTGGCGATGATGTTCAGGAGGTCGTTGGCGCGCTTGCGCTGCTCGCCGTCCACAATGTCGATCATGACGCGGCTGACGCTCTCGAGCACGTCCACGGCCGGATAGTGATTCTTCGCGGCGATGGCGCGCGAAAGCGCGATGTGCCCGTCCAGGATGGAACGCGCCGCATCGGCGATGGGCTCGTTGAAGTCGTCGCCCTCCACGAGGACGGTGTAGAGCCCGGTGATGCTGCCCCGCCCCTCGACGGGACCCGTCCGTTCCAGCAGCTTCGGCAGGAGGCTGAAGACCGACGGCGTGTATCCCTTCGTGGCCGGCGGCTCTCCGACGGAGAGACCCACCTCCCGCTGAGCCATGGCAAAGCGGGTGAGCGAGTCGACCATGAGGAGCACGTCGGCGCCCTGGTCGCGAAAATACTCGGCCACGGACGTCGCCACATAGGCCGCCCGCATGCGGATCAGCGGGTGGCGGTCGGAGGTCGCGACGATCACGACGGACCGCCTCAGCCCCTCGGGCCCCAGGTTCTTCTCGACGAACTCGCGGACCTCGCGCCCGCGCTCGCCGATCAGGCCGATGACGTTCACGTCGGCCTTCGTGTAGCGGGCGATCATGCCCATGAGAATGCTCTTCCCCACGCCGGAACCGGAGAAGATGCCCATTTTCTGCCCCTTGCCGCAGGACAACAGACCGTTGAGGGCGCGGATGCCCAGATCCATGGGCTCCGCGATCCGCCCCCTCATCAGGGGGTTGATCGGCTCGGCGTACAGCGGGTAGTCGTCCTCCAGCTCGACGGGGCCCCGGCCGTCGATGGGGTTGCCCAGGCCGTCGATGATCCGGCCCAGAAGCTTTTTCCCGACCGCGATCGACGCCTTGCGGCCGAGCGAGACGATCTTGCAGCCCGGGCCCACGCCCTGGAGGTGGTCCAGCGGCATGAGGAGGACCTTCCCCTTGCGGAACCCCACCACTTCGGCCCGGAGCGTTTCGCAGGCCCCGCCGTTCGCGAAGATGTTGCACATCTCGCCGACGGAACTCGCGGGCCCGTGCCCCTCGACCATGAGGCCGATGATCTCGCTCACCGTCCCGTTCACCTTGATCGGGTTGATCTGGTCGAGGATGCGGTTGTAGCGGTTGAAGTCCAGCGTCATTCAGGTCTGTCCGGTCTATTCGGTCTATTCGGTCAGTGCCCTCAAATGCCCTCGTCCGAGGTTACGGGCGTCAGGCTTTCTGGCCGTTCTGCAAAAACGCCTTCAGGATCTCCTCGAGCTGCTGCTCCAGGGTCGCGTCGATCTCGCCGAAGGCCGTCTCGATCACGGCGCCCCCGGCGCTGATGCCCTCGTCCGCTTCCAGCACGATCGAGCGGATCCCCTCGAAGCCCGCGATGAGGGCCGGGGTCAGCTTCGAGACCCGCTCGTGGTCCTGCGGGTTGAGCCGGATCTTGATTCGGTCTCTGTCCAGGACGCTCTTGACGGCCTCCCGCAGGATGCCGAGGATCACGTCGCGGTCCATCGCCACCTCCCGGCGTACGACCTTCCGCGCCACGGCGATGACGAGCTTGAGCACCTTCGCTTCCCCGCGTTCCAGGATGCTCCGGCGGATGTTCTCCACCTCGAGAAGCAGTTTCTTCAGGGACTCGGCCGTCGCGGCCAGTTCCTTCTCCCGCGTCTCGCAGCCCTTGCGGAACCCCTCGGCATGGCCCCTCTCGTAGGCATGCTTCACGGCGGCCTCGATCTTCTTCTCCGACTCGACGAGGATCTCCTCGACCCGGGAGCGGCGCGGAGCGGGGCCCTGGGAGAGGTTCTCGCAGCCGAAGTCGGCCGGCACGAAGCGGGCCTTCTCCGTCCGGGGACCGTCTACGACCTTGACGTTCTTGGACTTGATGACCCGGTTAGACGAATGCATCGCCCTCCTCGCGCAGCAGCTGGATGCGGCCTTCGGCCTCGAGCCGCTTGCAGATGTCCAGGATGGCCCGCTGGCTCTTCTCCACCTCGGAGAGGCGCACGGGCGGCATCATCTCGATGTCTTCCTTCAGCATCTCGGCGCCGCGCTTGGACATGTTCTTGAAGACCTTCTCGCGGCCCTCCGCGACGACGACCTTGAGGGCCTTGGCGAGATCCTCGCTCGAGACCTCGCGCAGCAGCTCCTGCATGCTGCGGTCGTCGAGCTTCAGGATGTCGTCGAAGGTGAACATCAGCCCGCGGATCTCCGCGGCCAGGTCGGGGTCGGACCCGTCGAGGGAAGAGATGATCGCGCTCTCGCTCGTGCGGTTCATCCGGTTGAGAATCTCCGCCATGAGCCGCACGCCACCGATCTCTTTCTCGCTGGCGGCCCCGGAGATCAGCTCGCTCTCGAGCGTCTCGGCCACGTCCTCGATCAGGTCCGTGGGCACGCTCTTGAGGCTCGCCATCCTCCGCACGATCTCGATCTGCATCTCCGGGCCGAGGGACTCCATGATCTCGGCGGCCTGCTCGGGCCTCAGGTGGGCCAGGATGAGCGCCGTGGTCTGCGGGTGCTCCATCTTCGTGAATTCCTTCATGATCTTGTCCTTCTCGTCCTCCAGGGCCGTGAGGATGCTCCCGGCCTGTTCGGGGCCCAGGGCCTTCAGGACGATGTTCTTCGCCACGTCCTCCTTGACGGAAACGATCCCGCCCTTTTCCTTCGCGAGGTCGCAGAACTCCTTGGCGACGGTCTGGACGTCGCCCGCCGAGATGCTCGTGATCCGGCTCATGTACTTGCTGATGCGGCGGACCTCCGCGGCCCGGAGATTCTTCATCACCGACGCCGCCAGTTCCTCGTCGAGGGAGAGCAGAAGGATGGCTGCCTTTTCTTCGTTGTTCATTTCACAACCCAGGGTTCGGGGATCGGGTCTAGGGGATCGGGTTCGACGGTACGGGGATTTTCATGTTTCTCGTTTCTTTACCCCTATACCCTGAACCCGGGACCCGATACCCGTCTGTCACTTGATCCAGTTCCTCAACAGCTCGGCAAATCGCTTGGAGTCCGCCGACGCCATGTGCCGCACGATGTCGGACTCCGTCAGCTCGCGGGACGCCTGCGGGGCGCCGAGAGAAAGCGTCACGCCGTCGCCGCCCTTGAGCTCGCCCACGGCCGCGGGCATTTCCCGGATCGAGACATCCGTCTGCCGACCCCGCTCGGCCAGCATGCGCACGAGGGGCTTCACGACGAAGAGCGCCGCCAGGACGACCACGGCCAGGATGACGAGATACCGGACGAGCGGCATGAAGGCCGCCAGCTTGTCCATCCAGGACTTCTCGGGCAGGTCGGAGGACAGGTCCACCTTCTTGAAGGGGACGTTGGACACCACGACCTGGTCGCCGCGCTTGACGTCGAACCCCGCAGACTTCTTCACCAGGTCCTCCAGCGCGGTCAGCTCCTTCTCGGGGCGCGGCTGGTATTCCTCGGCGCCCTTGTCGTTCTTCGCGTAGGTACCGTCGACGAGCACGGCGATGGAGAGCTTCTTCACGTCCCCCACGGGCATGACGGTCTTGTTGACCGTGCGGCTGATCTCGTAGTTGATCGTCTCGTCGGACTTCTCGCGGTTGGAACCGGCCGGCCGCGGCGCCGCCGCCTGCCTGCCCGTCACCGCGACGGTGCTCTCGCCCGCCCCGCCGGACGTGCTGCCCGACTTCTCCTGCGAGCGCTGCACGCTGCGGATGGCGGGCTCCTCGGAGTCGTACTTCTCCTCCGTCTTTTCCATCACCCGGAAGTCCAGGTCGGCGGAGATGCGCACGACGGCCTTGCCCTCGCCGACGACCTTCTCCAGCATGGAGGTGATGCGGCTCGTGAGGTCCTTCTCGACGTTTTTCTTGTACTCGATCTGCGAGTTGGACAGCTGGGCCATCTCGCCGCCCTCGGTCACCCTGGAGAGGACCTTCCCGCTGGAATCGACGATCATGACGTCCCGGGGGCTCATCCCCTCGATGGAGCTCGAGACCAGGTGGGCGACGCCCTGGATTTGCTGTTCGCTGAGACTGCGGCCGCTCTTGAGCTTCACGATGACCGAGGCCGTGGGCTTCTTCTGGTCCTCGGAGAAGAGGGATTTTTTCGGGATGGCCAGGTGCACGCGGCTCTGCTGAATCTCGTCGAGGCTGTTGATCGTCCGGGTCAGCTCGCCCTGGAGGGCGCGCTGCAGGTTGAGCTGCTGGACGAACTCGGTGACGCCGAGGTTCTTCGTGTCGAAGATCTCGAAGCCCACCCCGCCGCCCTTCGGGAGTCCCGAGGCGGCCAGTTCGAGCCGCAGCTGCGACACCTGCTCGCCGGGCACCGAGATCGTGTCCCCGCCGGGGGAGAGCTGGTAGGGGATCTTCTTCTCCTGGAGCCGCGACGTGATCTGCCCGGCGTCCTCGGTGGAGAGGTTCGTGAAGAGGACCCTGTAGTCCGGCTGGTTGATGAAGACGACGGCCAGCGCGATGCTGGCCAGCGTCGCGGCGGCGGCGGCGAGAATCGTGAGTTTCCGGGCGGCCGGAAGGGACTGGAACCCCTTCCACATCTGCGAGAAAAGCTGATCCATGGGTGGTTGATCCCTCTATCCTTCAGGAGAATTTCAGTACCCGTCATCGGAGCGCGCAATCCAGATCGAGGTGGAGCAGGAACCGCCGCAGATGACAGAGGGCAGAAACCGGAGCGCTAGACCTGCATTCGCATGACTTCCTGGTACGCTTCCAGGATCTTGTTCCGGACCTGCATCATGGCCCGGAAGGACAGGTCGGCCTTCTCGAGCGCGATCATCGCCTCGTGGATGCTTCCCGACTGGCCGAGCTGTACGTTCGTGATCGCCTTGTCGGCGCTGTTCTGCAGCTGGTTGATCTCGGTGACCGCCTGCTTCAGCATGTCTCCGAAAACACCCTGCGGCTTGCCCGGGCTGCTCGCGGGAGGCTTGACCGTCTGCGTGGAGGGCTGGAAGACTTCGTGCCGCGTCGTGACCCTGTTCATGCTCCGTGCTCCTTCACCGGCCTGAGGGACTCTGCGCCCCGGGCCTTTCCTGATCCGTTACTTGCCGATGTCGAGGGCCTTGAGAACCATGTTCTTCGAGGCGTCCATGGCCGTCACGCAGGCCTCGTAGGCCCGGTTGGCCGTGATCATGTCGGCCATCTCCGTGACCACGTTCACGTTGGGGTAGGTGACGAACCCCTGTTCGTCGGCATTGGGGTGCGTGGGGTCGTGGACCTTCTTCAATCCCTCCGCATCCTCGATGACCTCCTGCACCTTCACCTGGGAAAGCGCGTCGTTGAGGGCCGCGCCGAACTTGCCGTTCGCGGGCTCGGCGGCCAGCACGGCAACCTTCCTCTTGTAGGGTCCCCCTTCCGGGGTCTGAATCGTGCTCGCGTTGGCGAGGTTGCTCACGATGACATCCATCTTCTTGCGCTGGGCCGTGAGCCCCGAGGCGCAGATGTCGAAGGACGTGATGAAATCCATTACTTCGTCTCCCTGAGGACACTCTGGAGTCCCCTGAACTTGCGCGCCAGCATCTCGACGGCGGCGTTGTGCATGAGGTGGTTCTCGGCGATCGACACCATCTCCTTGTCCAGGCTCACCTGGTCGCCCGTGCGCACCACGGAAAGGCTCCCTCCCGGCGTCTGGGCAGGCAAATGTTTCCCGTGGGTCCGGGCCACGCGGACACCCTTCTGCTGCATCGAGGCGATCAGGTTCTGAAAGTCGACGTCCTTGGGCTCGTAGCCCGGGGTGTCGATGTTGGACACGTTGGAGGCCAGGACTTGGTGCCGCTGCGACCGGGCGCCCACGAGGTCCGAGAGCATGCCGACCGTTTTGCTGAAGAGGCTGTTCATGCAGATTTTTCCCCGTTCTAAGAATCCACGGGAAAACTTTGCAAGGCATGTGCCAAAGAAAAGTACACGGAGAAACAAGCAGATAGGCCATTTTGGGACGGTGGGGAGGAAGCGCTCGAAAACCGGGTCTGCGGTGCCTTCGGATTCAGTGCCGGTTATGCATTACGGCCGGTCGAGACGGCAGGCGTCAGGAACGAAACCATGGGCAGGGGATGCCTGGACTCTGGACCCTGGACCCTTTCCTCAGGCCTCGGCCCCGATATCCGGCGAGCCCGGATCGAGTTTGTACTCGTTGAGCTTGTTGCGCATGGTCCTCACGCTGATCCCCCTGGTCTTGTTCCCCTTGACCTTCTTCAGGGTGCTGAAGATCAGATTCCTCTCCATGTCGCGCAGGGTCGTCGCCTCGCCCGGTTCAACGGGCTGCGATGCCTGCGCCGAGGGCCCTTCCGCCCCCGCCGCGACTTCGCTGCCATCGAGGTCGAGATGCTGCGGCGCGAGCGTGTCGCCCCGGCAGACGAGGACGGCGCGCTCGATCACGTTCTCCAGCTCCCGCACATTGCCGGGCCAGGGGTAGGCGGCAAGCGCCGCGAGGGTCTCGGCGGCGAGGACCGGCCTCTTCCGGCCGTTCTCGGCGGCATACTTCGCCAGGAAGTGCCCCGCCAGGGCCGCGATGTCGCCCTTGCGCTGCCTCAGCGGCGGGACGCGGACGGGGATCACGTTGAGCCGGTAGTAGAGGTCCTCGCGGAATTTCTTTTCCTGGATGCACTTCTTCAGGTCCGCATTGGTCGTCGCGATGATCCGCGCGTCCACGGGAATGGGGTCTTTCCCGCCCAGGCGGTCGATCTCGGACTCCTGGATCACCCGCAGGAGCTTCGCCTGCAGGGGCATGTCCATCTCGCTCACTTCGTCGAGCAGCAGCGTTCCCCGGTCCGCCAGCTCGAACTTGCCGAT
>JALOPC010000019.1 GCA_025454095.1 Syntrophales bacterium
TACCCCTCCGGCGGATGCTCCGCCCCGGCTGAGGGGGACACTGCGGGCGACGTGACAGCGGGCGCACCGGCAGGGCCGTTGGGGGGGGCGGCTCTCCCCGCGCGGTCCATCTCTTTCAGGCGGACACCGCTGATGAACCGGGAACTGAAATAGGCCGAATCGATCCTGTCGACCTTCCCCGCCCGGTTTCTCGAGGACAGGTGGAAGAACTCGTTTCCGCCGAGGAAGATCCCCACGTGGATGCGGTACTTCCTCGTCTGGAAGAAGACAAGGTCGCCCGTGTCCAGGCTGTCCCGCCCCACGCGGGTGCCGCACTGCAGCTGCTCCCGGGCCGTCCGGGGCAGATCGACGCTGAAGATGCCGTAGACCTTCCGGGTAAAGGCCGAACAGTCGATCCCGCGCATCGAGTTGCCGCCGAGCTTGTAGGGAACGCCCTCGTAGGATTTCACCATCTTCACGAAAAGCTCCCGTTCCGTCGGGTCTTGCCACCGGGACAGCGCCCCCGGGGCTTTCGCTTTGGGCCTCTCCCGGTCCTCGCCCAGCGGGATCAGTTCCTCCATTTCGATGGAGCCCGCCTCCTCGAGATCCTCCTCGTCCTCCGCCGCCCCGGCGGCAGGCTTTGCCAGGACAAGACGCTGCCCGGCCTTCAGTTTCGATGTTTTCAGCCCGTTCCGTGTCCTGAGCTCGGAAACGGATACCCCCGTCATTTCCGCCACCCCTTCCAGTGTCTCGCCTTTCTTGACGATGTGCACCGATGCATCCCTGCCGTTTTTTTTCTTCACCGTCGGTTCGGCGGGCTTCTTTACCGCCTTCCCGGTGGGGATGACGAGAACCTGGTTCAACTTCAAGGCATCACCGGTCAGGCCGTTGGCAACGCGAATGGCATCGGCGCTGACGTGGTGCTTTTTTGCGATCTTGTACAGGCTGTCTCCGGCCTTCACCCTGTACCGTTCTGCCGCGTGCACGGCACCCGCAACCAGAAGGGGCATGCAGAACACGAACAGGCTCGCCCAGAGGCAAAACCGTAGCTTCCTCATTCGAGTCCCTCTCCTCCTTTTGCTCAAGGGAGCGGTCAATGGGGCAATCGTCTCTACTCTGCGTCACGAATACCGATGCGTTCCGACAGGGTCCCTCCCCGGGGCATCGGGTCCTGCAAATGATCCAAAACGCTACATGAGCAACCGGAGGCTGTCAATCCTTTCCTGCACGGCACCGGCTGGCCGCAGGCGCACAATCCTGCCCGCGCGGGACGGGTTCCCGTCCCTCCCTGCGGACAAGGCATCCCTGCATGCGATGCCGGTTACTTCTTTCCCTTGATGATGAAGAATATGGCGGCCACGATAATCACACCGATGAGAATGTACATCATGAGCGTCATAAGGGTGTTCCTCCTTGCAGGTGCGTTCGATGGCAATCAGGATAGCACAGGAACGGGCATCCCGAAAGGCCCGATTAGGCAGGCGGAAATCGGGGCGCAGCGGGAAGTTCGTCTTGCCATACGCGGCGTTTTCCTCTAATAATTGAACGAGAAGACACATCAGCATGCGCGGCTCATTTCACCTTTCACGATGGCGCCCAAACACGAGACGACACAGGAAGGAGGCAGTCGATGTTGAATTTCTCTCTCTCCCCGGAACAGATCGCACTGAGAGACAAGGCCCGCCGGTTCGCCCTCGAAGAGGTTCTCCCCATCGCATGGCACTACGACGAGAAGGACGAACTGCCCCTGTACATCCTCAGGAGAGCCTGGGATGAGGGGATCATGAACCTCACCATCCCCCCGAAATACGGCGGGCAGGGCCGGGGACTGCTGGAAAGCGCCCTGGTGGTCGAGGAGATCTCGGCGGCCTGCGCGGGGCTGGCCACGTCGATCTTCGATAACTCGCTGGGCACGGAACCGCTGCTGCTGACGAGAAACGGAAAGATCCGGGATAAATACCTCCCCATCCTGGCAAAGGAATTCAAACTCATCTGCTTTGCCACGTCGGAGCCTCTGGCCGGCTCGGATGTGGCGGGAATGCGCTGCAAAGCGGAAAAAGCGGGCGAGGATTACATCCTGAACGGCACCAAGTACTGGGTGACCAACTCCGGGGTGGCCGATTACTTCTCCATCTTCGCCACCGTCGATGCATCGCAGGGTCATAAGGGAATCGCGGCATTTCTCGTCGAAAAGGGGCAGGACGGCCTCAGGGTCGGCCAAACGATCCCGAAACTGGGCCAGCGAAGCTCCAACACGGCGGGCATCCACTTCACGAACGTCCGGGTGCCTGCGGAAAACGTGCTGGCACAGCCCGGGGAAGGGTTCGTGATGGCCATGACTACCTTCGCCCGGACACGGCCGATCATCGGCTCCTTCGGCGTCGGCGCCGCGCGGTCGGCCATGGAACTGGCCATCGACTACGCGAAGAAGCGCCGCGCCTTCGGCGCCCGGCTGTCGGACTTCCAGGCCATCGACTTCAAGATCGCCGAGATGTACCAGAAGGTGGAGACGGCCCGCCTGCTCACCTGGAAGGCCGCGTGGGAAAACGACTCGGGGATGGACCCCACCATCTCGGCTTCGATCGCCAAGTTCTACGCCACCGAGGCCGCATTCGAGGTGGTGAGCGACGCCCTGCAGATCTTCGGGGGATACGGGTACACGCGCCTCTTCCCGCTGGAGAAGCTGCTGCGCGACATGCGCCTGCCGATGATCTACGAGGGAACGAGCGAGATCCAGCGGGTGGTCGTTTCCCGCTACATGCTCGAAGGATACAAGCCCGTGATGCCGCCCGTCGAAGATTTCCCGCTGCTTGCAAAGCGGGATGTACACCTCGAGAAAGACACCGTCGCCTGGCGTTGCCGGATCTGCGGGCACACGCACTACGGTCCGGAACCTCCCGAGGAATGCCCGCACTGCTTCTTCCCGAAGGCGGCATTCAAGAAGATCTGGCCCCGCGGCTAAGAAAGCCGCAAGCAACAAGGCTCAAATCCCCCTTGCATCCCCCTTTTTCAAAGGGGGAAGGAGGGGGATTTTCTTTTTCTGTTCACTCGAACACTCAGGCACTCAGGCACTTCTTCACTGTTCCTTGATGTCCCTGCTGCGCACGTAGCGGACGATGGGCGGGTCTCCCGTGAAATCGCTGCTGACCCTGACCGCGTCGACGACGCGAATTTTCCCCTTCGCCACTTCGTAGAGCACGACACTGTAATTGTCAGGCCCCCTGTCGCGCACCACGACAAAGGAGGTCTTGTCCAGAACGGCCACGGTCCCGCCGGCCGGGTCCGGCAACTTCCGATCCTGTGCCCACGCCGTTCCGCATAGTCCGGACAGCAGGAGAACCGCCGATGTACAGATGACAAATCTCTTCATCCCTCCCTCCTTTCCCCGTTCTTGTAAACCGTTTATATCATAGCCCCGTCTCGAAACGAATCCTAATCCCTGTCCCGCTTAACGTCTATGGCATTGCCTTGCCCTGTTCGCTTTCTTCCTTTCTTCCCGATACCCGAACCCTGGTTTTTCGATATTTCGTTCAGCCGGGGTTGAACGTTCCGTTCAAAACAGGGCCCTTTTCAGGGGTTTGGCGGGCATGGGGCACCCGGTCCGGTGTCGTCGTTTCCTCTTTGAATCCGGCATCTTGCAGATTATCTCTTTCCTTTCCCCCGTCCTGGCACGCTCCTTTCTATAGTGTAAGGCAACAAACAAACACACCGAGGAGGACCTCAAAATGAAAAAGACGCTTTCCACCCTGATTGCCTCAAGCAGAAGTACGAGAAGCTCTACCTCAGCGAGGCGGTGGGCAGCTTCGCGATGTACGCGGTGATGGTGGCGCTGTGCACGAGCCCGGTGGCCGAGGCGATCAAGAACCTGATGTAAAAGAAGGGTGTCGGGTCTAGGACACAGGGGCAAGACACGAAAGGAACCGCAGGAGGCAAGAGTCATGGCAGCGCACGTGAAAGCAAGACCGCGGCAGATCGATTTCTCGCATGTTCTCGTGATCGGCGCCTGGGGCTTTGCGATGGTGATCGCCTCGATGCTCTTCCTGTACGTGGGCTACCTGATCGACGAGATGCTCAACACGCCGCCGACGTTCATGCTGGGGCTGTTCTTCCTGGGTCTGCTGCTCTGCATTGGCAGGCTCTACAAGGACGCCTGGGACCGGGTCCCGAAGAGCAAGGTTCGCGGATAAAAGGCCCCCGACCGGACAGACCGGGTAGACCGGACAGACTGAACAGATCGAATAGACCGTAGAAGGTCCTCCAAGCAAAAGCCCCCATCCCGCAGAAGCGGCGGGATGGGGGCTTTCTTTATTTCCGGATGGGGAGGGGCTCAGCGATTGAACGCCGTGCCCTCCGGGGACACGAGAAGATCCTCCTTTTCGTGCCGGGGCGCTTTCCCGTCCGCACCCTGGGGGGACGGGCCCCCGGCCGTCAGCAGGCGGTCGTCGCGCAGCCTGAGCCGGTTTTCCTCGATCTGGTCGACACCCGCGGCGCTGATCGCCAGCATCCCCGTGTCGAGGCGTTCCACCCAGCCCTTGGACTTCAGATACCAGAGGTGGAACTCCACCAGTTCGTAGGGCTTTCCGATCAGGCGGGCCATTTCGTAATCGCCCAGCCCCGGCGTCTTCGGATTGCGCCGCCGCTGGACGTACAGCAGCGACAGAAGGCCCTCGCGCGTTTCCCGGTCGTCGCCGAAGGCGCTCCCGTCGCCTGCCTCCGAGGCAATCTTCCACTTGCGGTTCCAGTAGTCCTGGTACTTGACGTCGTAGCCGGCGCGGGCCTTGGCGTCGGAGAGGGTCCCGTGAGCCTCGACAATCTGGCGGAACCGCTCGGGGTCCGCCGACTCCCTGTTGTCGGGGTGAAGTTTCTTGGCCAGGTGCCGGAAGACGCGCTCGACGGTGTCCGTGTCGGCGTTCGGGCTCAGCTGCAGCAGTTCGTAGTAATCGATGAAACCGTTTTCGCTCACGAAAATCCCCTTTCCGGGGCGCCTGTGCATATTCCCCGGGCGAGGCGGAAACGCCGCCCGACCCCTTCGGCGCGCAGGGCAACCCGTCGTCATGTGCTGACGGGATGAGAGAGCAGCAAACCATGTGCCAAGAACGAAAATGCCGGCACATGAACACCCTGGCGATTCCCCGCGCGGCAGCGTTCGTCGGGAGATCCTTCGCCGGCGCCTGTTCCCCGGGGTCGGCCGTGTCGGCTAGACGATCGGCTCGCCGTCGTTGATCCGCTCGTAGGCGCGGATGTAGGCGGCGATCATGTTCTCGAGCCGGTAGCGCTGGCGGGTCTCGCGCATGATCCGCTTGAGCTGGGGCTCGCGGACCTCGGGCGGGCGGCGGTGGAACCGCACGCTGTTCTCGAGGCCGTACCACAGCCCGCGGGCGTCGTAGTCCCGGAAGAGGAAGCCGTTGCCCACGTCCTGCGGGGCCCCCGCGATCTTCAGGCGAAGCTCCCGGATCTTGTCGTGGTAGCCCCCCGTGTCGCGGTTGGTGGCCGTGGCGCCGAAGATGTTGCCCACCTGGTCGATCTGGCCGCAGGGCTCGTACAGCGATGCCCCGAAGACGTCGCTTGCCGCGGCGTAGCCCAGCATGCAGAGTTCCTCGCTGAAAGGCTGGTAGGCAATCCGCCCGCTGGAGGCGTAGGCGATGCGGCCCAGGATCTCCACGTGGGTCCGGTCGTTGCCCACCCCGTCGCCCACGATGGCGATCTGGACGTCGGGGTGGTCGATCGCGAAGGGCCCGGCCACCTGCTCGAGCAGATCCACCCCCTTCTGCGTGGGGTCGAGGCGCGAGGGCCAGAACAGCAGGATCGCGTCGGGGTCGACGTTCAACCCCATCCGCTTCTGGAACTCGACGCGGTTGATCCGCTTGGCCGCCAGAACGTCGTCGCCCGGGCCGAATTTCTCGACGCAGAAATCGCAGCGCTCCGGGTACATGTAGGCCGGCGGCGCGTTGATGATGGCGATGGCCGTGCCGTGGAAGTACTTGGCCTTGACTTCCGTCCGCACGCCGGGAGGCACAAGGGGCCGGTCCATGAAGTAGTCGTAGACCACCTCCTTGAGGAACTGCTCGCCCACGAAGTTGATCAGCGTCGCGTTCTTGATGGCCGTGGCCTGGCTGTCGATGCAGCGCCTGCCGTTCTCCTCGGAGTAGTAGGTGTTCTCCGAGAAGTCCTCCATGTCGACGCCGAAGAGCATCTCCAGGGGGATGTGGCCTGTGAAGACGTTGTGGACCGTGTGCAGGACGGGGACGCCCCGGGCCTTCAGGTAGGCGTTGATGATCCCGCCCGCCATCCAGTCGTGGGTGTGGACGATGAGGCGGCCGCCGTGGCGGGCGCTCACGCCCTTGATGACGTTGTTGACGATCTCGCGCTGGAACTCGGCGGCGTTGAGCAGGGGATTGCCCCCGTAGGCGCTGAGCAGATCGGAGAACACGCCCGAGCTCACGAGGTGGATCTTCTCGGGGTCGATCTTGTAGCGGACCTCCCGCCACTGCTGCGCGCTGAGCTTGGACTCCCGCTGGAAGCGCTTCTTGAGGTTCAGGACGGCCAGGTGGACGTCCACGCCGCGCTCCGTCAGGCCCTCGCACAGCGCCGAGATGACCTCGCCCTGCCCGCCGCTCTTGCCGGAGATGTACTTGGCGAGGCCCCCGAGGTCCTCGGGGAGCCGGCCCGTCTCGGGCGTGACGATGAGGATGGCGGGCTTCTCCTTGCGCGTGAGGATCTCGAATCGGAAAATGGTGACCGTGAGGATGTCGATCTTGCGCGTCAGGATGTGGACGGCGCTCGCGAGCGACTCGCCGTAGGGGTTTTCGCAGGCGCTCAGGGATGTCTCCCGGCCGCTGCGCTTGTGGATGAAGAACAGGTGGTCCGCCGCCGTGAGGTGTCGCCAGTGGGTGAGCAGCTCACCGCCGGCCTTCCGGGCGATGTCCTCCATCCTCTCGATGTCGCGGAACAGATCGATCTGCGCGGGGTCGTCGAGCCACCCGCCCGTCTGTCCCTCCATCCCGGCCCGGTCGGAGACGCCCGGCGCGGGGACGTCGAAAACCGGGCAGACGGCGGCCGGGACCGCCCTGGCCAGTTCCGTCGGCGTGACGACCTCGATGCCCGGAAACTCCGGAAGGGCCTCGGCAAGGCCCCGCCAGAAATCGTGGCTGCCCGGGCCCGGCGCACCGAGGTTCTCCAGGTTGTAGCCCAGAAGCAGCGCCGTCCCGGTGTTCCCGGCGATGCGTTCGAGATACGACCGGGGGGAGAGGGTTTTGTGCGCGGAGCGGGCGCCCAGGGCGTCGCTGAGATCGCGGTCCCTCGGGATCGCGAGCAGCGTCGACCCGGCGCTCCGGTAGACCTTCCCGGCGGAGACGACCGAGGGGGGCATTTCGCAGAGCAGGGTCGTGTAGCCCATGTCGGCCACCACGGCGGCGACATCGTTGTTGCAGATCAGGTTCGTGTTGCAGAAAGATGTGGGGCGCGTCCCGAAATGCTTGGCCATCCGGTCCCGGTGCAGGGAGACCTGGTCCCGGAATTCCTGCTTGCGCGGATCCTCGAAGAGGCTCGCGAGCGAGTGGTAGTGGGTCTCGTCGAGGAATTCGACCCGCTCGCCGTCCCGCCCGGCATCGAGGAGGTCCTGGAGGGCCTTGATGAGCTCGCTCTGGTAGAGTTCCGCCTGGTCCAGAAACGTCCCCGAGACGCTGACGGCCACCTTGAACTCGGGGTAGCGGCCGACCAGCGCCGCCAGTGTCCGGACGGCCGGAAGGTAGCACCGTGTTGCCCTGTCCGCGAAGAGCTCCCGGTTGCGTTCGTCCCAGAGGAACTTGTCCCGCTCCGGGTGGAGCAGGCAGGGGTGGTGGAGCTGGAAATAGAAGATCACAGGCACCATGGGGCGGTTCATCCTCGCTGTGGGTCCACTTGCCGGCGCGCGCCGGAGCCGCTCATCGCCGTTCCTTGCCCGTGCCGGCCGCTTCCTTCACCGCTTCCCCTTCGAAGTCTCCGCCGACGGGGGTGCCGCGGGCCGGGAAAAAGTCGGGATAGTGCCGCTGCAGTTCCTCGACGATCCGGTCGAAGGGCACGTCGGCAAAGGCCCCGTGGTCGCGCAGGTACTGCATGTGGCGGCGGCCCCGGCTGTCGAATTCGTGGAAGAGGCAGTCCGACGCGCCGTCGAACTCCAGGGGCCGGACGCCGAACTTGTCGCAGAGGCTCATGTTGAAGGTCGGCGTCACCTTGAACCACCGCCCGTTCAGGTGCAGTTCCGCGTAGCCGTGGAAGACGAACACGTCGGTCTTCATGAGCCTGCGGAGCCGTTCCGTGCTCAGGTGGTTCTTCACGTCGGCGAACCCGACACGTGCGGGGATGCCCGACACCCGCGCCACGGCGGCCAGGGCGATGGCCTTGGCCACGCAGTACCCCCTGCGTTTGCCGATGATCGCGCCGGCCCTGAATGCATCGGGCTCGAGCACGATGTTGTACGGGTCGTAGAGGATCTCGTCGCGGACGGCGCGGAAGAGGCTGATCGCCCTTTCGGCCGCCGTTTTCCCTTTCGTATGGGCCCGGGCAAAGCCGATCACCACGTCCGATGCGGTGTCGAAGTAAAACGTCGGTTGAAGAAAAGGCCGAAGATCTTCCGGAGACTGCGCATCCATGAGAACCCCCTCTGGCGCTCTCCACGGGCTTTCCCGGCGGGAACGCCCGGGTTGACGAACCGGTACCTCCCCGGTGTCCGGTGCCGCCGGCGTCATCCGATGCGGGCAACCCCGGCGACAGGGGCACGATATCGCAGATTGGAAATCCATTCAAGGGGTTAAAAGTCCGGCGGCGGGTCCGCGGGCCGGGGCGGAAACGATATAAAAGGCCCGCCTCTATCGAGGCAGGCCGTTGAAAGGGGTTTTGCCTTTACGATTTCATGATGATGGCTTCATTCATGGAGGGGAACATCGTCGGTCCCCTCCACGAACGAATAGGAGAGAGGTAGATGACAGAGAGAGTACGGTTTCCGTTCTGCGGAACGGTTTGTTTCTTTTCGATCCCTGCCGGTTCTGTCCTGACCCGTGTAACATTCATTCATGGAGGGGAGCATCGTTGGTCCCCTCCATGAACGAATAGGAGAGAGGTAGATGACAGAGAGAGTTCTATGTGCGCCCGGAGGCGTTCTTTCTATCTGTGGTCCTCGGACTTCGGCTTGCCGAGCATTTTTTCGTAGTAAAACCGGTTTTCCGTCGACCCCTGTGCCGCTTTCGGCTTTCTCGCATTGCGGACCTGCCGGTCGAACCAGAACCTGAAGTTAACCGTCGATGCCTTGCTGTTGTTCATGGTGTCTCTCTTTCTTCGATTCCCTTCGTGTTTTCAACCGCTTTATACCGCAGCGGGTGGTCCGGGTGAATCGGCGCAAGTCTGATTTTCTTGTCAGAGAGACACCTACAATTGTGCCGGAATTCGTCTTACATATCGGAAAAACGTTCCTCTATGAGGAACGTTTTGAATACAATATAAGGGTTTCATCCCAAAAAGGCAAGGGGGAAAGTGAAAATTTTTTACGGGCGGGGGCGGCCTTCAGACCGGCCGTTCTTCGGGCATGAGGGTTCTCAGGACATCCTCCTTGCCGATCACGCCCACGAGGCGGCCGCTCTCGAGCACCGGCAGGGTGTGGATGTTGTTGTTGACCATGAGGGTGGCAATGTCTTCCAGGCTCGCGTCGGGTTCGATGGTGATCGGGTCCGGCGTCATGGCCTGCACCACCGTCGTGGCCACGATCTTCCCCATCTCCTTTTCGAGGCTCCGGTAGGAGGTCAGGGGGATGAGGCCGTCGAAAAAGGTGAACAGGGAGGGCATGGGAAATTTCTTTTGCTGGACGATGAGGTCGCCCTGGCAGATGATCCCGACGAGCCTGTCTTTGTCATCCACGACGGGCAGCCCGTTGAAGTGGTTCTCCAGCAGGAGCTTCGCCGCCTGCGTGATCTCCGTATCCGGCCGCACCGTGACCACGTTCTTCGTCATGATGTCTCGGGCCTTGAGCATGGCGCCTTTCCTCCTTGCTGCGGCGTTGAGGCGGGACCGCCCGTTCCGTTCTAAAGTGGAAGGGGTCCCGTGCCGATAATGAGTACAAGGACAGCGGTTGGATCCGGTACCGGGCCGTCACGGAAATCCGGGACTCATCCCTTCCGGACGGACCTCGGCCGCTTCAACCCCTGATCCGGCTGGCAGCGTTTCAATCTTCTCCTTTCTTCCTTTTCCCCCTGGGCCGCACCACCCGGGGGGACCTTTTTTATGGACCGGGGAGGTCGAGCCCGCCCGCTGTTGCATTCCGACCAGCCCTCAACGACGAGACAAACGAAATCGGCGGTTCTAGGCCTTGCTTCTGCGGATCACCAGGCGGCAGCACCCGATGATGTTGTCGGGCGTGTAAAGGGCCAGCTCGTCGCGGTAAAACCGCGGGTAGAGATCCCGGATCACCGCGTCTTCGTCCCGCGTGTCGCTGCGGATCTCCTCGCAGAGGGTCCTCGCGGCCTCCCGGGCGCCGCGGAACGCCTTGCGCGCCTCTTCTCCCAGGAGGGGCCCCTGGTGCGCGATGCAGAGGATCCGCGGCTCGAGGGCTTCCAGTCGGCCGATTGCGGCCATGTACTCCGCATAACCCGTGAAAAAAAGGGGGAAAAACCCGATGCTCGGGATGCGGAACCCCAGGCTGTCGGACACGATCAGGGCGCCCCGCTCCGGGACGTGGACGAGGATGTTGCCGATGGCGTGTCCGCCGACGTGGAGAAAGCGGATCGTCAGGCCGCCCAGGTCCAGCGCTTCGTTGTCTCCGGCGACCGTCGCACCGTCCACGGGAGGCGGCCGTTCGATGGGGGGCCGCCCGGGACGGTAGCCCTGAGAGGCGAGGAACTCCGACATGAAGCGGTCTTCGGCCACGAGCGAGGCCGCGGTTTTCGGGTGAGCCAGGAATTCCGCCGCACCGGGCCCGATGACGACGCGTGCTTCGGGGAAGCGCTGCCGCAGGGCGCCGAGGCCGTTGATGTGATCCGGGTGCGGGTGCGTGACGATGAGATGGTCCGGCGCTGCACCGAGCGTTTCCAGCTGGCCGATCACATCGTCGGCCATGGCGGAAATCCCCGTGTCGACGAGGGCGGCTGCCGCTTTTCCCCGGACGAGGTAGAGATTGAAATAGGAGTTGCCCAGGACCCAGAGCCCGTCGGCCAGGCGACCGGGATAGGATGCGGCAGTCTGCGGCGAAGAGCGTCCCATGGCCCGGGTATCAACCCCCCTCGTAGCCTTTGAAGCTGCGGAGGGAGACCGATTTTTCCGGGTACTGGAAGACCTCGTATTCGGTTCTCTTGCCCAGGATCTTGTCGATCTTGTCCTGGAGAGCAGCGCGCTCCTTGCTGCCGAACCACTTCTTCCAGTCGTCCATCGCCTGCCAGGTGCTGATGACGAGATACTCCTCGGGGTTGTCGGCGCTGCGCAGCGTTTCCCCGGAGATGTACCCGGGCTGACGGGACGCGAGCGTCCGGAGTTGCGTGATGAGATCCAGAAGAGCCGCTTCCTTGTCCTGCGTGACCTTGCGTTTGATGAGCACTTTTACGAGCATGTTCACGCCTCCTCTCTTGGATTTCCTGCGCGCTGAAATTATCATAGTATCGATAAGGCCGAACTTCAACGAAAAACTGCCCGCTGCCGATCGGCGAACCCGTTCAATCCTGTTGACAAATCAACCCGAGGATGTAATTTAGGGGTGATGATAAATGGATCGTCCCGGCGATCCGGTCCGGGGTGAAAGGCCGGTGTCCACCGGTTTTTTTGTGTCCACGCCCGAGAAAAGAGCGAGCCGATGGAAGCCGACGACCTCTCCCGTCTCAAGATCGACAAGTCCGCAAAAAGCGCGCCCCCGGGCCGGCGGAGAAGGCCGATGCTCATCGCCGGCGCCGCGGCGCTTGCCGTGCTGGCGGCCGCGCTTGCCTGGATGGGCGTCTTCAGCCCCGCCCAGTCGGTGGAAGTGGCCACGGTGAGTCAGACCTATCCTTCCCAGTCCTTCACGCTCTTGAACGCCAGCGGCTACGTCGTGGCCCAACGAAAGGCCGCCGTGGCCTCGAAGATCACGGCTCAGCTGCTGGAATTGGCCGTCGAGGAGGGCAGCCGCGTGAAGAAGGGCGACGTCATCGCGAGGCTCGAGGGGGCCGACGCCGCCGCCGCGAGAGACCAGGCCCGGGCGAACCTGAGTGTGGCCCGCTACAGTCTCGACCAGGCCCGCGCGGAGCTTGAGGATGCCAGGGTCAGCTACGAGCGGGAAAAGGGGCTGCTGACCCGGGAGTACACGACGAAGGCCTCCTTCGACGCCGCCGAGGCGCGCTTCCGAAAGGCTGCAGCCGGCGTCTCCGGGGCCGAGTCGGCCGTGAAGGCTTCCGAGGCCGCTCTCGAGGCGGCCCGGGTGAACGTGGAGTACAGCCTCGTGCGGGCGCCCTTCGACGCCGTCGTGCTCACGAAAAACGCCGACATCGGCGACATCGTGACGCCCCTGGGCGCCGCGGCGAACGCCAAGGCCGCCGTCGTCACCATCGCCGACATGAACTCGCTGCAGGTCGAGGCCGACGTGTCGGAGTCCAACCTCGAACAGGTCAAGGCGGGGCAGCCCTGCGAGATCCAGCTCGACGCCCTGCCGGACAAACGCTTCCGCGGCGTGGTCCACATGGTCATCCCCACGGCGGACCGGACAAAGGCCACCGTCATGGTGAAGGTCCGCTTTGTCGACCTCGACCCCCGGATCCTCCCGGAGATGAGCGCCAAGGTGGCCTTCCTGTCGAAACCGGTGGGAGACGGCGAGGAGAAGCCCCGCACGACGATCAACCCCGCTGCCGTGGCGGGCCGCAACGGGAAACCGACCGCATTCGTGATCCGGGACGGCCAGGCGCAGGAACAGGAGATCACGACGGGCGAGAAACTCGGCGACCTGCTCGTGGTGACGGGCGGCGTCAAGGCGGGGGACCGCGTGGTCCTGAACCCGCCCAAGGGCCTCAAGTCCGGCAGCCGGGTCAAACAGGCGGAGAAGTAAAGGATAGAAGTTACGAAGCCGGGAAACCATGAAGCGTGGAGAAGCCTGCCGTCGGTGATTCACGGTAGACCCTTCCGAACTTCTCAACCTCCCAACTTCACAGCTTCCTGATTCGAGAAGGGCCATGACCGATCAACCCACTCCCTGCGATGACCATGGTCCTGCCCCGGTGCTGGAGAACCGGCCCGTCATCGTCGAGGTGCGGAACGTCAACAAGGCCTACCTGCGGGGCAGCCACATCATCCCCGTGCTCCGGGAGATCCATTTCGACATCCGCGAGGGGGAGTTCCTGGCGCTGATGGGCCCCTCGGGGTCCGGCAAGAGCACGCTGCTGAACCTCATTGCCGGGATCGACAAGGTCGACAGCGGCTCCATCGTCATCGGCGGCGTCGACATCACGGCCCTCGACGAGACGGAGCTGGCCCGCTGGCGCGCAACCCACGTGGGGTTCGTCTTCCAGTTCTACAACCTGATCCCGGTGCTCACGGCCTTCGAGAACGTGGAGCTGCCCCTGCAGCTCACGGGCCTCTCCCGCGCGGAGCGTCGCGAGCACGTGGAGATGGCCCTCCGGGTCGTCAACCTCGCGCACCGGATGGACCACTACCCCGCCCAGCTCTCCGGGGGCGAGCAGCAGCGCGTGGCCATCGCCCGGGCCGTCGTGACGGACCCCACGATCCTGGTCGCCGACGAGCCCACGGGGGACCTGGACAGAGCTTCGGCCCAGGAGATCATGTCGCTCATGTGCCGGCTCAACCGCGAGTCGGGCATGACGATCATCATGGTGACCCATGACCCCAAGGCCGCCGAGGCGGCCCAGGTGATCCGCCACCTGGACAAGGGCTACCTGAACCATGCGCACCCTTAAACTGTTCTTCCGCAACGCCTTCCGCCACAAGCTGCGCACGGGGCTCACCGTCCTGGGCATCACCATCGCCATTCTCGCCTTCGGGATGCTGCGGACCATGGTAAACGCCTGGTACGCGGGCGTCGAGGCCTCGTCGGCCAACCGGCTCGTCATCCGCAACGCCATCTCGCTCGTCTTTCCCCTGCCGCTGGCCTATAAGGACAAGATCCGCCAGGTCGGCGGCGTGACCCTCGTGTCCTGGGGAAACTGGTTCGGCGGCGTCTACATCGAGGAGAAGAACTTCTTCCCCAACTTCGCCGTCGACCCCCGAAGCTTCCTCGGTCTGTACCCGGAGTACCTCATCCCGGACATGCAGCGGGCAAGCTTCCTGAGCGACCGCAAGGGTGCCGTGGCGGGCAAGAAAGTCGCCGACAAGTTCGGCTGGAAGGTGGGGGACACCGTCACCCTCAAGGGGACGATCTTTCCGGGCAACTGGGAGTTCACCATCCGGGCCATCTACCGGGGCAAGGACCGCAGCGTCGACGAGACCCAGTTCTTCTTCCACTGGGACTACCTCGACGAGACGATGAAGAAGACGACTCCGCGCCGCGCCGGCCAGGTGGGGTACTACATCATCGGGATTGCGAACCCGAATCTTGCGGGCGAGGTGAGCGCGGCGATCGACGCCACCTTCAAGAATTCGCTTGCCGAGACGCTCACGGAGACGGAAAAGGCCTTCCAGATGAGTTTCGTCTCCATGACGGAAGCGATCCTCGTCGCCATTCAGCTTGTCTCCATCGTGATCATCGTCATCATCATGGCCGTCGTCGCCAACACGATGGCCATGACGGCCCGCGAACGCATCGGCGAGTACGCCGTGTTCAAGACCCTGGGCTTCGGGGGATGGTTCATCGCGGGGCTCATCTTCGGGGAGTCCCTATTCATCAGCCTCCTGGGGACGGCGGTCGGCATCGGGTTGACGTTTCCCGTCGCGGCTGCCTTTGCCGACTACCTGGGGACCTATTTCCCCATTTTCTTCGTGGAAAGGGAGACGGTCCTCATGGACCTTGCCGCAGGGGTGCTCGTGGGGGTGGTTGCGGCCCTTTTTCCCACGTGGCGGGCCGTGCGGATCCGCATCGCCGACGGACTGAGGAGGATCGGGTGAGGACCGGAAGAGCGGAAGTGAGGAAGAGCAGAAGAGCGGAAAGACGATCCTCACCGCCGCGGGCATGGCGCTCGTCGTCTTCGTCTTCGCCGCCATCCTGATGCTGGCCGAGGGGCTGCAGAAGACCCTCGTCGACACGGGATCCTGGGACAACGTGGTCCTCATCCGCAAGGGCTCCCAGTCGGAGGTCCAGAGCGGCATCGAGCGGCTCCAGGCCTCCGTCATCGAGACGCAGCCGGAGGTGGCCGTGGGGGAGGGGGGCAGGCGGGTCCTCGCCAAGGAGGTCGTGGTGCTCATCAGCCTCGCCAAGAGGGGCACCGACAAGCCCTCGAACGTCATCATCCGCGGGGTCAACGAGCAGTCGCTGGCGATGCGGCCCCAGGTCAGGCTCGTGGAGGGCCGAATGCCCCGGCCGGGTTCCGCCGAGATCCTGGCCGGCGAGAGCGTGGCGCGCCGGTTCGCGGGCGCCGGGATCGGCGAGACGCTTCGCTTCGGCATGCGGGACTGGACCGTAGTGGGGATCTTCGACGCGGGGAGCACGGGGTTCAGCTCCGAGATCTGGGGGGACGCGGATCAGCTCATGCAGACATTCCGGCGCCAGGCGTTCTCGTCGGTCATTTTCAAGCTCAGCGACCCCTCCGCCTTCGATGTCTTCAAGGCGCGCGTCGAGTCCGACCCGAGGCTGACCGTCGAGGCCAAGCGCGAGACGCGCTTCTACGCCGACCAGTCTGAGATGATGGCCAAGTTCCTGCGGATCCTGGGGCTGTCGCTGACGATCATCTTCTCGCTGGGCGCCGTCATCGGGGCCATGATCACCATGTATGCCGCCGTGGCCAACCGCACCGCCGAGATCGGGACGCTGAGAGCCCTGGGGTTCCAGCGCCGCAGCATCCTGGGGGCGTTCCTCCTGGAGTCGCTGCTGCTGGGGTTCATCGGCGGCGCCGCGGGCCTCTTCTTCGCCTCCTTCCTGCAGATGCTCACGATCTCGACGCTCAACTTCCAGACGTTCTCGGAGCTGGCCTTCTCGTTCACCCTGACCTTCGGGATCGTTTGGCAGGCCCTTGCGTTTTCGCTCGTCATGGGTTTCGTGGGGGGCGTGCTGCCGGCCCTGCGGGCCTCGCGGATGAAGATCGTCGATGCGCTGCGCACGACCTGAAGAAGGGGTCTAGGGTCTTGGGTATAGGGGCTGAAGGTGTTAAGATTGTTTTTATGAAAATCTTCTTCCTTCCCGATACCCGCTCTTAGATCGGTGAGCCCGAGTGCGCGGCAGGCGGGCTCTCGGTTTCCCGCGGTGAAGTTCCCTCGCCGCTCGAGGGGGGTGAGGACGACGGCTCTTCCTTCTTCCCCGCCGGGTCCATGAACCGGTAAATCAGATCCCCCCGCTTCACCATGCCGAGATCCTGCCGGGCCACGGATTCGATGTACCGCGGCTCTTCACGGACGAGGACCGCCTCGCGCCTCAGGCTGCCGTTCACCGCCTCGAGACGGGCATTCTCGGCCCGCAGATCGGAAAGCTTCTCCTTCAGGCGCTGGTTGTCCAGCAGCCCCCGGTTGCCGAAGACAATGAAGAAACCGACGAAAAGGATGATCAGAAGCAGGTAACGACCGATTCGCATTTCCACCCCGGCAGCCGTTCGGGCTCCCCGATTCGGGAAGGTGAAGACACCTCACCAACGGGAATCGCATGCAAGAATCGTGAAAAAATAGCAAGAAATACAGTGAATTAGGCATTATTCGTCCCGGGCGTGCTCATTTTCCGCCTGTTCCCGTTCAGGCCGTGATCGGGGTTGATCATTTCTGCATGCAGGCGGGTTTTCGCATGTGTTTCGATCGGTGCAATCCGTCGAGATCGGATATTTTTCGGCGGAGGTATTTACACGCGATGAAGATGGGACTACATTTTTTGTAGTAGTGCGGCACACAAGACCTCGAGTCATACTTTTTCATGAACGTTCCGACTCGGATGAAAAAACGGGACGCGCAGGCCGGTGAGCCTGCTGCGCGCTAAATCAAAGAACCAATAAAAATGAGGAGCAACACAAAGCAGGGGGCATCGTTCTTGCACAATTAAGAGACGAAAGAGATCCTACGACACAGGGAGGTGCGCTATGAACAGCCGGTACCCGTCTCCCGTGAAGGTTCTCGTCGAACTACTCTTTGTTGTCTCCGTGATCCTCATCTGCGTTGGAGCAACCTTCGGCAAGCTCGACGAGTTCGTCGGCCATCCCATGTTAGCCTTTGTCCTCTTTTGCGGCGCGGTATTCCTCTGGTATCGGTTCCAGGAAACATAATCAGCCCACTACAGGTTTTATAACGCTTCGCAGGTTCGATCCGACGGGGCCCTCGGCCCCGCAGGCACGGGCCGCTCGCCTCTCGATCTGAGACGTTTGCCGTATCGGAAACTGAAAGGGCGGGACCCTTGTCGGGAACCCGCCCTTTTCCGTCGATTCATCCCGTCTGCGCTAGGTCAAAAACGGCCTGTTCTTCCAGTCCCCCGATTCGATGATGTCGAGCTTCGCTGCCTGCCGGTTGTAGAGATACGCCCAGGCCGGTATGCTCTGTCCTCCCGCCTCGATGCGGACAATCGCCCGACGGAACTCCGAGCGGGCATCCCCGTACCCCCGGAAATCCTCGACGATGTCGAGCATCTCGAAGGCCTGGCGGTTGTCCCGGAGGCGGTACAACTCGCCCCGTACGATCTGCCCCTCCCGTTTCGCCGGGACCAGGCAGGGGTAGCCTTTTCGGGAGTCGAAGAGGATCCCGGGCGCGCGGGCCTCCCGACGGGTCATGGGATGCGCCCACGCCTCGAGCAGGTGATGACGCGCGAAGCCCTTCATGAGAGTTCCGTAGACGAAGATGTGGTCGATGCTCCAGGGGGCTTCCCGGCCCGCGGCCACGGCCGTGAGCATCCGTTCGTCGAGCCCGTGAGCGAGCAGGCCGTCCCTGAGGGCCGCGGCATAGTCCAGCCGCGGCGGGTAGAAGGTCCCGGCGATGCGGTCGGCGAACACCCGGTAGGCCACGGCGTCCCGCTCGCGGCCGTCCTCGGTCAGCACGATCGCGTCGAAGGGCCGGTAGCAACGGGGCACGAGTTTCTTGGCCTCGACGGCCTTCCAGCCGTCGGGCTTGACCTCGAAGAGCACGCCCGGCACGGCCTGGCCGAAGCGGCGCCGGAGGTTCGAGACGCGCCCCCGGTTTTCCCGCTCGCGGTAGTTGAAGATCAGCTCGTGATCCGGGAGCCACGCGTTGGCCACCTTGGCCTTCAGCGGGTAGTCGTACCCGTTCTTCGCGCACCACTTGACGAGGCTCTTCTCGTTGATGTCCGAGGAGTAGGCGAAGTACAGAGGGGCTTTGTCCATGGGACGGTCCTTTCACGTATTCTGTGCAATGACTATAACGTGCAAGTCGCCGCGCCGTCAACCGGTGGAAGCCTGAATCCTGAAAACGTTCCCGTTGCTTTCCCGGCTTCTCAGCTTCCTAACTTCCCGACTTCCATCCTTTCGCCGCTTCCATTGCCCTCCGGCACTCCTCCAGGAGGTGCTCCCGGCTCACCCCGTGATCGATGAAGTCCCACGGCAGAAATTCGGCAGGGTTCTTCTCGCGATAGACGTAGAAGTCGGCGTTGACGTTGACCTGCTTGAGTGCCTGGGGCCAGTTGCCGCCGTTTGCGTGGACCGCCAGCAGGATCTCGCCTGCGCGCCTGTCGCCCAGAGACAGCAGGGCCTGCACGTAGTTCCATTTGGGCAGATCGTGGATGACGCTTACGGATCGTTCCTTCCCGAGGGCCCGCTTGATTTTCTGGATTCGCCTCCGCACGAGGGCCGCGTCGGCCAGCGGGAGCCACTGGAAGGGGGTTGCGGGCTTGGGGATGAACTGGTTGACGCTCAGGGTGATCCTTCGGAAGCGCCGGGTGCCTTTCGTCGTCTTCACGGCGTGGTGGCCGATCCGGCGGGTCAGCTCCACGATCGAGTCGACATCCTCCTCCTCTTCCGTGGGGAGCCCGACCATGAAGTAGAGCCGGAGGTTCACGATTCCCTTCTCGATGAGCCGCTCCGCGGCCCGGAGGATCTGCTCCTCCGTCACCCCCTTGCGGATCACGTCGCGAAGCCGCTGGGAGCCCGCCTCGGGGGCAAGCGACACCATCTCCACGCCGGAGTCGGCCAGGAGCCCCGCCAGCTCGCACGACATCCTGTCGATCCGGAGCGACCCGATGGAGAAAGTGCCCCCGGCCTCGAGCGTTTTCCGGCACATCTCGGCGAGCTGCGGGTGGTCGGAGACGGCCGTGCCGAGCAGCCCGACCCGGCCCTTCCTGCGGAGCCCCTCCTCCAGCGAGGCGGACAGGGCCTCGGGGGTCCGAAACCGGGCCGGACGGTACACGAACCCGGCGGGGCAGAACCGGCAGCCCCGGTAGCATCCGCGGCTCACCTCGACGAGGAACATGTCCGCGAATTCCGTCTCCGGCGTGGTGACGACCTGATGGGTCCGGAAGGCGTCGATTTCCCCGACGTGCCGCACCCGGATTCTCGACGGGAAGGAGGGATCGACGGGTTGGAAGGAGTCGATGCGCTGCCCGGCCCCGTAGCCCACGCGGTAGCATTCCGGGACATAGGCCCCCTCGATGCCTCGCTGGATCTCGGCGAGCATCGACCCGCGGGGCGAGCCGGCGGCGTGCAGGGCGCGGTATCGCTCGAGGAACTCGGGGACCATCTCCTCGGCCTCCCCGAGCAGGAACAGGTCGAAGAAGGGGGCGAGCGGCTCGGGGTTCAGCATGACGGAAATGCCGCCCCCCAGGACGAGTGGGGCCCGTTCGCCGCGCGCGGCCGCCAGCAGCGGGATGCGTCCCCTCTCGAGCATCTTGAGAATGTTCGGGTAGTCGTTCTCGAAGGAGACGGAGAAGGCGACGATGTCGAAATCGCCCAGCGGGCGGCCCGACTCGAGGCTCGAGAGGGGAGTCGGCCCCGGGGAGAAGGCCCCTTCGTCCCCGGGGTCCGGAAGGAAGACTCTTTCACAGAGGAAAGAGGGGGTACCGTTGAACAGGGCGTAGAGCGTCTGGAAGCCCAGGTTCGACATGCCCGTCCGGTACCGGTTCGGATAGGCCAGGGCAATGCGGATCCGTTCGCGCCACGGCGCGGTTACACAGCCTTCTTCTTTCGAAAGGAGGGAGGGTTTGCCCTGTTTGCGCCTCCCGGCCATGTTAGTCCGCCTGCCTCCTCAAAAACGTCGGGATCTCGAGGTTTGTGTCCTCGTCCTCGTCGGAGCCGCCCATTCTGATGACCGCCTGGCCCGCCGTGGCCGCCTTCTCCTTGTCCTTGCGCAGGAAGGCCGGCGTGCTCAGGTCCTCGCGCTGGCGGTAGCTGCTCAGGTGCGAGACGTTGGGGGCGTTCTGCCGCTTCTTGCCGCCCTGCTCGAAGCCGGTGGCGATGACGGTGATCCGGATCTCGTCGCCCATGGTGTCGTCGATCACGGTGCCGAAGATGATGTTGGCCTCCTCGTCGGCCTCGGCCTGGATCAGGCCGGAGGCCTCGCTCACCTCGAAGAGGGTGATGTCGGGCCCCGCCGTGATGTTGAGCAGCACGCCGCGGGCGCCCTGGATGGAGTTGTCCTCCAGCAGGGGCGACGAGATGGCCCGCTGGGCCGCTTCGACGGCGCGGTTCTCGCCGCTGGCGATCCCCGTGCCCATGAGCGCGAGGCCCATCTCGCTCATGATGCTCCGCACGTCGGCGAAGTCGAGGTTGATGAGGCCGGGCACCATGATGAGATCCGAGATGCCCTTCACGGCGTGGAAGAGGATCTCGTCGGCCTTCTTGAACGCCTCGAGCAGCGACATCGTCTTGCCGCCCACGCTGAGCAGGCGCTGGTTGGGGATCACGATGAGGGTGTCGACGATCTTCTTGAGCTCCGCCAGCCCCTCCTCGGCCTGCCGCTCGCGCTTCTTCCCCTCGAAGAGGAAGGGCTTGGTGACGACGGCCACCGTGAGCGCGCCCATGCTCTTGGCGATCTCGGCCACGATGGGCGCCCCGCCCGTGCCCGTGCCTCCGCCCAGGCCGGCGGTGATGAAGACCATGTCCGCACCGGCCAGCGCCGCCTTGACGGAGTCCATCGTCTCGATGGCCGCGCGCTTGCCGATCTCGGGGTCGGAGCCGGCGCCGAGGCCGCGCGTCACGTCGTTCCCGAGCTGGACCTTCAGGGGCGCAAGCGATGCCCGCAGGGCCTGGGCATCCGTGTTGGCCGCGATGAAATCGACCCCCTGCAGCTCGTAGCTGATCATGGTGTTCAGGGCGTTGCCGCCGCCCCCGCCGATGCCGACCACCTTGATCCGGGCCGTCCCGCTGGACGCCGTCCCTCCATCCAGTAGTTCAAACATACGTCTTCCTCCCGTTAGAAGAATTCGGAAAACCATTTTTTCATTCGTTTGGTGGACCGTCCCAACCATCCGCCGCTGCGGCGGGTGCCGCGCCGCGCCACGCGCCGGCTGCCGTAGACCACGAGGCCCGCGGCCGTGGCGTGCAGCGGGCTGTTGATGATGTCCGTCAGCCCGCTGATCCCCATGGGGAAGCGTGAAGATCTCCTCCATCCGCGGCTCGATGATCTCGCCCAGGATCTGCCGCGACACCTTGCGGGCCTCCCGGCCGCCCACGCTGGGGACCTCGATCGTTTC
>JALOPC010000217.1 GCA_025454095.1 Syntrophales bacterium
CCCTCTCGTCTTCCGATCGCCCATCTCGTCCAGGTGCCCGGCCAGGCCGTCGAACACCGCATTCCCCTCATCCCAGCGCCAGGGGACGACCCGGATCCCAAGCCCCGCAAGCTCGTTGCCGCAGGCGCTGCCGGCGCCCCCCGGCACGGCGAGAAACCGCCGGGGCTCGCGTTGCAGTTTTGCGCTTCTCAACATGAGCCTCCCGACGGCCTGCTCCAGGAGATGGGCGGCCGTGCCCGCTGCTACCTCGATCACGGCAGCGATGCGGCCCGCAGGGTCTCGAACCGTCAGTTCCCCCGAAGGGTCGCTGCCGACCCGGACACCCAGGTCCCTCAACCGGCACGCCAGGTCGGACACACAGAGGTCCCGGTCGCACTCCGCGGCATAATCGCGCCTCTCCGCGCCATAGCGGGCCCCGATGCACTCCTCGCGAAACCGATCGTCGTCGAAGGAAATCCTGGCCTGCGATTCGTCCCCGGGCTCCAGGTCCTTCACGGCCTCGACCTTCCGGACGAACTGGGCAAGCTGCCGGACGAAACGGCGCGATTGCAGCTCGCCGATCACCACGACGGTGCTTCGCGCATCGCCGTCTTCGACCTCGCTCCAGACCCCGCGGTAGTGGGATTCGAACAGGAACTTGCCGACGCCCCGCCTGCCGCCGATCTTGCCGCGGTGGACGAGGAAGACGCGCCCCCCGTCATCGCGCGCAAAGGCCCCGCCGATCTTGCGGTCGAGGCTGCGCATGGGGACGTTGATCTCGATGGTGCTGGACACGGCGCTTCCGGCCGAAGGCCTGCCGATCCCGAAAGCGTTCAGGTATCGCTCGCCGGCGACGGCCCCGGTGTGATACCACAGGCCCGGACCCTCGGCCCAGAAGACCCGGGCGCGAAAGCTCTCCCCGGGGTGACCGATCTTGACGGCGATCCGGCCGGTCACGCAAGGCCGCAGCGCCCGCATGAACTGACGCTGGCACCGCCGGATGGTCGATTCATCGTCCAGGACCCTGAACACCCGGTAGCCCCCTGATCACGCCCGAGGACGATCGCGGCTCCACGGCCTCGAGGCCCATGTCGGCGGCGATCTGCCCGTAGGTATTGTGCCACTTCCGGAACTGCCCCTCCAACTCGCTAAAGGCCTTGGTCATCGGGACCGTCTCCGGCTTTTTCCCCTTGAGATCGCGGTCGATCGCCGCCATGCGGTCGGAGAGCGCAAGCTGGATCGACATGATGTCCTGCAGCGGCTTCTCCCACCAGGACCGCTGCCCGTTGGTCAGTCCGAGGGCAAATTGCTCGTGCTTCTCCGAGAGCAGCGCAATCCCCCGCTGCAGGTCTTCGAGCTGGCCGGCGACCTCTTTCCAGTTGACCGCACCGGCGGCCGTCATTTTCCGGATGTCCCGGGAATGCTGGGCGAGCGTCGACGAGAGCCCGAAGCAGCCCGTCAACTGCTCCTGCTGCCGGTCATCCCCCCGGAGCCAGACGTTGCGCTGTATCGATCGCTCCTCCTGTGGCTGCAGCTGCTCCTGCTGCCCCTTGGAGCCGTGGCCCTGGGGACCCAAGGGTCTTGCCGACCGGTCCCGCGTCGAGGTTCCCACCTGGGCCGCGACCGTCACCGCGGACAGGAAGCCCGACAGGACGAACACCGCAGTCAAAAACGCCGCTGCCGTCTTTTTCATGAATCCTTGAAGCCTCCCGTCGATGTCGATCCCGTCCCCTCCTGCCAGGCCGCCGGCAGCGCCGGGACCCCGGCCACCCGCCGCGAGGCGGAATTCGGCTGTACCTTCCTGAACGCCTCTTCGAGAAGCATCCGGGCTTCGCGGAACCGGGCTCCGCTGCTGCGCGACCCCAGCACGACCACCACGACGCGCGTGCCGTCCCGCCTTGCCGTCACGACGAGATGGTACCCCGAGCCTGCGACGTGGCCTGTCTTCAGGCCGTCCACGTACCGGGTCGTCTCGAGCAGGTGGTTCGTGTTGTTGCGCGTTCTCCTGCCGTACTCGAAGACGGGAAGAGAGTGCATCTGCAGCGACTGCGGGAACCGGTTGATGTAGGCGCAGGAGAGTCTCAGGATGTCCCGGGCCGTCGTCACCTGGCCGTCCTCGCGCAGCCCGCTGGGGTTTTCGAAGTGGCTCGCCGCCATGCCCAGCTCCAGGGCTTTTGCGTTCATTCGCCGCACAAACTCGTCCACGTCGCCGGCAACATACTCGGCCGCCGCCACCGAGGCGTCGTTGGCCGACATGATGGCCATCCCTTTCATCAGCTCGCCCAGCGCGATCTGCGTCCCGGGACGAATCCGCATGCGGGAACCGTTCACCTGGGTGACGCTCGAGCCGACGTGAACGACATCCGAGGTTCGCACCCGGCCCTCGCCGAGGGCTTCATAGATCAGGTAAAGGCTCAGGATCTTCGTCAGCGACGCCGGCGCGATCGGCGCATCGGGGTTCTTGGCATGCAGGATCTCGCCCGTGGTCATGTTCATGACCATGAAGGACATCGCCGTGATTGCGGCCTTGGCCTTCGGTTTGGGCTTCGCCTTTCGGGAAGCGGCAGACAGGTCATCGGGCTGGAGAACATGGATCACCAGGAGGGCCGCCAGCAGCAGAAGACTTCGTTTGAAATGCACCATTCGTTCGAGCGTTTCTCTCCGATCGGTTTTCGGTTGGCCCTGGATGCCCCGGGACCGAAGCCCGACGCCAGACTCACGGGAACGATAATGGAAAAGGAAACGTCCCGTCAAGCACTTTATCTGCACGCGGACGGGCCCGCATCCGCCGGGAGCGGGGCCGCGGGTCCTACCGCAGGACGCCGAGGATGACCGGTTCGTTTCGCTCGGGGAGCTCCGGGACGGCCTTCGGGAACCCCACGATCACGGGCGCCACGATCCGCAGGTCCGCGGTGATCCCCAGCTCGCCCAGCAGGGCGGGATCGCGGAGATTGGCCCCCAGGGCGACCCAGCAGGTCCCGAGGCCCCGCGCCGCCGCAGAAAACATCAGGTACGACGCCGCAAGCGCGCAGTCGACCTGCAGGCTGTTCACCTCGCAGGGACCGCAGATGTAGATCACGCAGGGAGCGTCGTAGAAGACGTTGAACCCGGGGTTCCGGAGAAGATCCTCGTAGCGCCGGATCGGGGAGGCCGGATCGGCCTCGAGATCGGCAAGCAGGTTCTTCTTGCTCTCGTCGGAGAGACGCCGGATCGTCGACCGGTTCGCCACGACGGAAAACCGCCAGGGCTGCCGGTTCATCGCGCTGGGCGCCAGGCAGCTCTCCCGGAGGATGTCCCGGATGAGCCCCTCGGGCACCTCCCGGTCCGCGAACTCGCGGACGGAACGCCGCTTGCGGAGCAGGGTCTGGAAGTCATGCATCCGGCGACCCCCCTTTTTCTTTCGACGCGTTGAGCTGCCTCAGGGCGAGCATCAGGGCCTGCGTGCCCGATTTGCCGTGACCGTGGGCCTTCACGGCCACGTAGAGCTGGTGCACGAGGGCAAGCCCCGGCAGGGCCAGGCCCATCCCCTCGGCCTCCCGCAGGGCGATCCCCATGTCCTTGATGAAGTGCTCGACGTAGAAGCCGGGACGGTAGTCGCCCTGGACAATGCGCGGCCCCAGCGTGTTGATGGACCAGGAACCGGCGGCCCCTTTCCCGATGATGTCGATGACGGCCTGCCCGCCGAGACCGGCCTTCTCGGCGTAGAGAAGGGATTCACAGACCCCGATGATCGTCCCGGCGATCAGGATCTGGTTGCACATCTTCGTGTGCTGGCCCGCCCCCGGCCCGCCCATCCAGGCGACGGTCTTCCCCATGTGCTGCAGCAG
>JALOPC010000218.1 GCA_025454095.1 Syntrophales bacterium
CGGGCATCGTCCTCGCCGCCCCGGTGCTATGGGTTTACGCCGTCGTGATCGTTGTTTTCTTCCCCGCCCTGCTGTTTGACCGTCTGCGGCGCCGTCTCGCGAACAAGGGCAGATAGAGGGAACCCGTTCTGCTGCGGGTCAACGGGGCCTTGCTCTTTGTCCGTCTTCTCGAGCAAGCCGGGGGGCAGGGACGGCCCTCCGGGACGGCTGTGGCGCTGCAGGTACACACCGTTGATAACATTGGATTTCACGGGGAAAAATTGTTACGATGTCCCCGCGGCTCATGGAGGCAGGAAACTGACCGGGACCGCTGGGGGGCATGGAACAGTGCAGGCAGGCTCGGCATTGATATTCGACGCCATCGAGTACGCGGCTCGCGCCCACCGGGAGCATTTCCGCAAAGGCACAAACATACCCTACATCATCCACCCCATCAGTGTAGCCAAAATCCTGATCGAGTATGACTGCGCAGAGGAGGTCGTCATCGCCGGGCTCCTCCACGACACGGTGGAGGACACCGAGGTCACGCTGGAGGATATCCGAAGCTCCTTCGGGGAGAAGGTGGCGCGGCTGGTGGAGGCGGCATCGGAGCCGGACAAATCCGATACCTGGGAGAACCGCAAGCGGCACACGATCGACTATCTGAAGACCGCGTCCATCGACGCGCTTCTTCTGGCCTGCGCCGACAAGCTGGACAATATCCGGAGCATCAAGGAAGACTACGAGCGGTTTGGGGAATCCGTCTGGAAGCGCTTCCGCCGGGCCAAGGACTCCCAGCATTGGTACTACAGCGCCCTGGCCGAAATTTTCATGAGCCGGGCCGAAGGCGAACCCGGCGCGACCCTGTTCCGGCAGTTCTACTATGAGGTCCAGCAGGTCTTTCCGAAACGATAGTGACGGCTCGATCAGGCCACAAGGCGTCGGGCGACGTCGACACACCGGCTTCCCGGGGAGGGAACGCCGTGACATGCGGAGGTGAGCGGGCCGTGCTTGTGGACTTCATGGACATCGCGGGGCACGAAGAGACAGCGGCGAGACTGCAGGAGATGCTCGTGCTGCAGAACTCGATCCTCGACGCGCTCCCGATCGCGGTGATGGGCATGCAGGAGCGTCGCATCGTCCTGGCCAACCATGCCGTGGAGGACGTCTTCGGGTGGAAACCGGAGGAACTGATCGGCCGGGGCACGAGGGTCCTGTACCGCAGCGAGGAAGACCATGCAAAAATCGCAAAACATGTCTACGGAGCGCTCCGGAGGCAGCGGACCCACAGGATGGAGTTCCCCTGCCGGCGCAAGGGCGGCAAGAACATCGTCTGCCTGGTGAGCGTGGCCAGGGTCGGCGAGGACCTGCAGGACAGGAGGATCATCGCCACCTACTCGGACATCACGGAGCACAAGCGGACCGAACAGGCCCTCGAGGAAAGCGAACGGACGCTGAGGGCCCTCCTCCGGACGTATCGGAAACCCGGCGAGACCGACTAGGCGGGCGTGCCGGCGGGGGCATTCGGTCCAAATCTTTCTTCTCACCCCCATTCATCTGTGCTACAGTCCAGACGCGCCCGGTCCGCGGCGTCGTCCGGGGGGATGGCCGCCGCGGCGCATCATCGCGCCGACGGGCCGGCATCGCCGTCAGCGGGAGCGATTCCCGCCTCGAGCGCGGTGCGCCGGCCTCTCGGCGAAGGCAAGGGGGAGGGAAACATGCCTGCGATACGCCTGCGCATCATCCTGCTGTCCGTCCTGTTCCTGTCGATCATTCCCGGCCAAGCCTACAGCTTCAGCGGCGAGGAGCACGTCCTCGTGTCGAGGAATGCCTTCCTCGTTTCGCTGGCTCATGCCCAGAAGAACGACCTCCTCAGCGGGGAGGAGGCGCAGGCGCTGAAGGCCTGCTTCCTGGAAAACGACGCGATGAATTACGGGCACCTGTCCAAGATCGTCGACGACGTGACCGACCCGTCGAAGCTCGTGAAACTGTACGGTCCGGACATCGATGCCGGCCGCGGCGTCGATTGCGCCAGGGCAAAGAAGCTGTTCCTGGACCGCAAGATCCTCTTCCTCGACAAGATCATGGCGTCCAAGTACAACGAGGACCACTTCCAGGGCAAGACGCTGACCAAGTTCCGGGAGTTCAACGATCTGGCCCAGCTCTACGCCCTGCGCGGGAACCTGGTGTGGGCCCTCGTCCTCAACGCCTTCGCGGCGCACTACCTCGAGGACTTCTTCGCGCCCGGCCACGTGCTCACCCCCCGGACCGAGGTGAACAACATCAGCGCTCGGGCCCTCCACGACAGGCTGGATGACGAGGGGGCCGACATCCGCATAACGTCGACGGGGAAACTGACGGAGTATCTCGAGATTCTCAAGGAGATGAAGGACATCAACGGGGACGCGGAGGCGGGGGTGCAGGCCCTCGCCGCGCTCGGCGACGGGACCCTGAGAATCTACGGCGACGGCCTGGTGAAGAAGACGCCGGGGCAGAAGGAGCTGATGATCGCCGAGGTGGCGAAAACCATCACCGCCGTGTTCAAGGCATACAAAACGCAGCGGATCTCCACGTTCGACGCGGATTTCGTGGTGGGGATGAAGACGGAGATGAAGGCAGGCCTGCTGGGCAACGACGCCAGCTACGAGGAGATCAGCCCGTACTTCGACGACGTGGCGTACAAGCCTGTCCGGAGGGATTACCTGCTGGGCCGGCTGGTCCCCATCGTCGAGATCGCGCCCTACCTGTCCACGCCCCTGCGCTCGGGCGTCAACTCGAGGTGGGGGATCGAGGCGGACCTGGCGGTCTACGGGATCCCCAAGATCGGGGACGACTCGGCCGTCTCCACGTTCTTCGACACCTTCCTGGTGGGCGTTGCGCTGGGCTACGACTACACCGACGAGATCTTCAACGCGACCAATTACTCCCACGGCCCCCTGATCAAGTTCCTGTTCGACATCAAGAACACGGACATCGGGTTCTGCCTGTACGCGAAGTGGAAGTTCAACAACGAGAACGACAACACGTTCCAGTCCTTCCCGTTCGGCGGGCGGATGACGTTCAGCCGGGACTTTTTCTCCCTGTACGTGGGGATCGGCAACGAGCCCCGCTATACCGACCGGATGGAGAACATCGCGACGGTCTACACGGGCCTGACCCTCTACTTCCCCGTGGGCATGACCTTCGGCGGGATGTTCGATTAGCCGTCGACAGGGTCTGACGAGGAAGCGAACGGCGGCCGGGCGCCGCGCGGCCATGGAGGCGTCGCATGAGAACGGTTTTGTGCCTCACCCTGGCGGGCTGTTGCCTGCTTCTTGCCGGCTGCGCGGGCCAGCCCCTGCTGCCCTACACCCTCGAAACCCCGCCGCTGGCCCTCGTCCCGGCGGCGGAGGCCGGCATCGAGGACGGGCGCGGGCGTTTCCGGGAGATCTACTGCGCCATCCAGAGAGACCACGGAGCGAGCCTGCCCTGCGATCGCCCCTGCGAGGAGGTTGTGCTGCGGCTCGAGGGCGAGCCGCCCCCGGCCTCGAAGCCCGTCGCCCTCGGGCAGGCGAAGGGCACGCTCCGGTTCTTCCTGGTGCCCGGGCTCTACAACGACTGCATCGACGCAAGCAGGGCCTTCTCCTACGCCCGCGCGCACGTCGAGCGGTACGGGTACCGGACGCAGGATCTCCCCGTGAGCGGCTGGTCGAGCAGCAGCCACAATGCCGGGATGATCCGCGACGGCCTGGCGGCGGCAGGTCTTTCGCCGGGCGAGAAGGCGGTGCTGGTCGGGTATTCCAAGGGGGTGCCGGA
>JALOPC010000219.1 GCA_025454095.1 Syntrophales bacterium
GACGGCATCACGGCATTTCTCCTCAACGGCCTCTTCATCGCGGGAACGGCGGCAGCCATCCATCAGGAGAACTACGCCGTCGCCGGCATCGTCGGGGGCGTCGGGGTCCCGTTCTACCTGGGAAACATCTACGGGTCGGCCAACGCGGCCCGCAAATGGAATCGCGGCATCCGAGACGAGATCAGCCGGCAAATCCGGACGATCCTCGCTCCTCTTCTCTGAGGCTTCCCCCCGTTATCGTCCCCCCGGCCGGAAACCCGCCCCGCCGGCACAGTCCCAGAACAGACTGCGCCGATTCGGCACATCCGCGTAACCAGACGAAAACACGATACAATCAACGATATGCGGCCCAGCATGGAACAAGGCCCCCCGGACGGGAGCGCTCAATGCATGCCCGGAATTCTCTGACTCATTGGAAATCATTGCAGATTCATCGACCCCCACGCGGCGGCACACAGCTTGCCCCTGGCACGCAGGCACAAGCGAAACGGCCGGAAGCATGACGTCCGGCCGCAACCCTGGGGAGGTGCCGCAATGCAGCAGGAAATTTCCATGGTCTATCTGAACGAGAACATGCCCTTTCCCCGATATTTCACGCCGTCGGATCTTCGATCGCTCGTCGGGGACGAGCATTTCCCGACCGGCGACCTGATCGTGCTGGAGAAGGCCGGCAACACCGTAACCGTCATCACCAGCGAGGGAAACTCCCCCTGCGTCAGCGAGCTGAGCAAGGCGATTCTGAAAGGCAAGAAGGTCTCGGTGAAGCTCGCCGAAGAGCGGGAGCTCCATCAGCTCTTCACGCGCATCTGCCGGTATTTCGGCTTCACCCGGCAGCGATGACGGAAGCCGGGATCTCCAGCGGGATCGGTGCCATGAAGTCGCCCGGATCACCGCCGCGCCCGGCGGCGGCAGGACGGCGGTGTCCGTGAGGCGCGAATTCGTCGAGCCCATCGGCTTCATCGAAGAAACGAAGGTCTTCTTTCTCCGCGGGGAGCTGCGCGCGAAGGGACTCTGCAGGGAGGTCGACCCCGGCCTCCTTCAACATGCGCTGCCGGGGATTCGACGGCAGGGACAACCGGGTCTTGTGTTCCTGTTACGCGGCGGCGAGGGTCGGGAATGACGGCCGACGGGGGCGGAAACGTTCAGGGGATGGAGGACATCAGCACGATCTGATAGCACACGACCCCGCCGTACAGCGCGACGGCCACGCCCAATGCGGCTTTGGCGGCGCGGAACTTACTCAGCAGACACAGGACGAGCACGCAGAGGCCGATGACGGAAAGCTTCCAGACGACGAAGTGACTCCCGAACGCGTCGAGGGCCCATGCCGCAATGGGATTCAGTTCCGTGCCCCCGCAATCCAGGATGATGTGGGTGAACAGGGCGTCGAACATATTGAGCACGACGAGCCCCAGCAACGCGCCGAACAGACTGTGGCCGTAGCGGTCGACATATCCGCCCCGCAGGCGATCCTCTTTCCTCCGGAACCCGCTGCGCCGGCCGCAGAAGAACGAATACCGGCTCAGCACGGGGGTTGGCTTCCTGCGACGATCGGGGCCGACTCTCTTCTGCATACCCGCTGACTCCATCCGAGGCTTGCGGGTCACTATACCCCGGGACGGGTCGTTTTCCCATACGAGGAACGTCTGATTTTCGCGGCGCCGGCGCCCGCAACGGGGCGTATCGGGAGGGTCCCGTGCGGGGAGGCAGGGCCTGCAGCGGCCCTGCCTCCTTCGCTGCGGACAGGGGACGAGGATTTCGTCGCAGGGCTACTTGAACGACAGGCTCGTGTGGAGAATGCGCTCGTTCTGGACGCTGATGCTCCCCTGGAAGTTCGTTTTCGGCACGGTCACGGTGTAGGTGGCGGGGGTGTATCTCGTCTTCCACACGATAACGGTGTACTTGCCGCCCGGCAGATTGGCCGTGAATTTCCCCTTGTCGTCCGTCACCGTCTTGGCTGCGACCTTGCCCCGGATGGTGTCCGCCCCGGATGCGCCGACATCGAGGTCCAGCTCCTTCCCGATGATGACCTGCGCCCCGGCCAGCGGGACATCCTTGGGCAGGGCCATCTGGCTTTCCTTCTTGCTCGTGGTGACGGTGCCGCTCAGTGTGGCGGCAAAGGCGCTGCCGGCCACAAACAGGACAAGGGAGAGCGTGAGACACAAAACGATCGATTTGCGAGACATGAAAAACCTCCTGGTGGAATGGGTTGCTGCGATATCCGGTAGCTGCCTTGCAATCGGGATACCAGATCCAGGACAGGACCCCCTCGAGAATGACACGGCAACCCCGGCGGCCTGCCGTGTCTTTTCCTGAACGCGCATCGATCCGCCGCAGGGCCTCGGGCGCAGCCGGGCTTCAAGGGGTCAATTCGTTGGGGCCGTCACGGATGCCGTGCTTCCCTTCGCGACCCCGCGCGGCGGTCCAAGGGCCTGAATTTCTTGAACGGCCCTTCACTTTTCATTCAAGTTCCGTCTTCTTTTCTCCGAAACCTAGACGTAGAGATGTCACGGCCCGGGATCGAATACGGGCGCCGGGGCACTTCGCTTGACCGGTCGTGGGCGGTGAAGGCAAGCCGCCTGCACGGGCGATCGAGACGGAAGAAGGGACATGAAAAGCGGGCACAACGCGACCATTGCCGGGGGCGGTTTTACCCTCATCGAGCTGATGCTCGCGCTCCTTTTCTTCGCCATCGTGACGGCCATCGCCCTGCCCTCCTTCCGGGGGTACATCGAAAACACGAAGCTCAAGGCGGCCGCCCGCCAGATCGCGTCGGACATGGTCGAGACGCAACAGCGGGCCAAGGCGGAAAACGCCCAGTACCGGATCACCCTGAGCCTGGATCCGGCGAACACGTACACCGTGGAGCGCGTGACGGCCCCGGGACAAACGCAGACGAAAACCCTGACCGAACACGGGGGCGGCATCCGGATCACGGCGACCACGTTCACCGCAAGCGAGGTGAATTTTCTGGCGCGAGGGATCCTGAGCGAGGACAACCGGACCATCACGCTGAGAAACAGCCGGAACTCGACGGCACAGATCACCTCGAATTTGGCAGGCAGGACCCATGTCCAGTGCACGATGCAATGAGAGAGGGATCACGATCATCGAGGTCGTGATCACGCTTTTCCTGACGGCCGTCGGGATCATGGCGCTGCTGTCCATGCAGCCCATCTCCTGGCAGACGGCGGGGCGGTCGGACTTCATGGGGCGGGCGGCGGGAATCCTGCAGAGCGAGCTGGAAAGAAACGAGATCCGGATCATGAACCCCGTGAACACCGTGACGACGGGCACGACGACCCGGACGATCTACCCCAGCAATCTCACCAGCGGCACGACGCCGCAAAAGGGGGACGTGGCCTACACGGCGGCGACGACGATCTCGTCGCTCGGGTCCACGGCCTGGCGGGTGGACGTGCGGGTGACCTGGCCCGGCAACAACCGGGGTATCGCCGAGTCGATGACGGTGACCCGGCAGGAGACGTTCCGGCAATGATGAGACAACCCGTTGACCGCCGCGGTTTCACGCTCGTCGAGTGCGTCATCGCCGTCGCCGTGGGGATGGCGGTTCTTGCCGCCGTGTACACGGCGGTCTGGTCGGGGCAGCGCTCGACCACGGGCATCGACCGCAAGGTCACGACGGGGCAGGACGCCCGGGCGGCCCTGGAGGTGATGGCCATGGAGCTGCGCATGGCCTCCTACAACCCCAATTACTCCAACGTGACCAACCCCTGGACGGACATCTCCAGCTGCAACGCGGGCGACGCG
>JALOPC010000220.1 GCA_025454095.1 Syntrophales bacterium
AGCACCGTGTGGATGTTGTTCGGCGTGAGGTCGTGATCGCCCGAGGAGATGAAGATCTTGGTGCCCTGGATGCTGTAGCTCCCGTCGGGAAGCCGCTTGGCCGTCGTCTTCAGGGAGCCGACGTCGCTGCCCGCACCCGGTTCGGTGAGGCACATGGTCCCCCCCCATTCGCCCGTGTACATCTTTTCCATGTACTTCTTTTTCTGTTCCGGGGTGCCGTAGCGGTCGATGAGGCCCGCCGCGCCGTTGGTAAGACCCGGGTACATGATCAGGGGGTAGTTGGCGGCCTGGAAGAACTCGTAGCAGCCCTGGGCGACCACGTTGGGCATGCCCTGGCCGCCGGACTCGACGGGGCGCATGCAGTTGAGCCACCCGCCTTCGCAGAACTTCTTGTAGGCGTCGTGGAAGCAGGCCGGCACCTTAACCTTGCCCTTGTCGAACTTGCAGCCTTCCTTGTCGCCCTTGTCATAGGTGGGCATGAGGACCTCGACGGCCAGCTTCTCGGCCTCGGTGAGCATCATGTCCACCGTTTCCTTGTTGTACTCGGCGTACTTCTCGGTCTCGAAGAGCTTGTCGATCCCGATCTGCTCGTAGAGCAGAAACTTCTGATCCCGCGTGTTCACCAGCATGTTGCTCATATCAGTCTCCCCTCTCGAAGGTGATTCGCGGCAGCCTGCCGGCTGTGTGACCCGAATCGGGAGGAAGTTGAGAAGATGGGAAGTTGCGAAGCTTGGGGTACCCGGCGGGTTCTTTTATGTCCCGAGCGGTTTCTCCGCGCTTCATCACTTCATAACTTCCTGACTTCCGTCCTCCGGCATGCCGCCTATGGTTTCGTTTCGGAGCGCAGCCCCGCGATGAATATCTCGAGTCCGCCCCGGATCTGGGCGCGGACCCGTTCCTCGCGCGTGTCCTCCCTGCCCGTGAAAAGGTGCAGGGAAATGATGCCGTTGAGAAGCCCCCAGAGCGCGTTTCTACAGATCCGCACGTTGTGGCACCCGGGGAACTCCCCGCGTTCGACACCCATCTGGAGGATCTGCTCGATGACGATGACGGTCTGGTTGGTGGATTTGACGATGTGATCGTTGATGTTCGGCGTGAAGTTGACGGGGTTGTGCTGGATCATGAAATTCATGAAGATCCGGAACAACTCCCGATCACTGATGAAAAAGGCCGAGTAGACCTCGGCGTAGCTTCGCAGATTGTCGGATGCGCTCTTGGACGTGTCGAGGAGGGCATCGACCTTGTCGTGGAACTTGTCGATGTCCCGCAGCAGGATCTGGGCGTAGATCTCTTCCTTGCTCTTGAAGTAGAGGTAGATCGCCCCCTTGCTCAGTTCGGCGCGCCGCGCGATGCTGTCCACCGTGACGGCCCGGAACCCCTTCTCGAAGAATTCCTTTCTCGCCGACCGGAGGATGGCGCTGCGCCTCTGCTCCTTCTCCCTCTCTCTCCTGCGTTCCGAACCCAAGGCCTCTCCCCCTGTCGTCGGTCACGCACGGCGCGACAGGCGCGCACGTGAATGATGGTCATTAACTGACCGATGGTCATCCATACACCCGGTTTTCTCCCCTGTCAAGGGAAATGTTCTTTTTTTTCGTATTGCCCGGCAGGCCGGCCTCACCGGGGAACCGCCCGCGGCGGCGGGCGGCAATCTTCCTAGTTGACTTCGTGCGCGCCGATGTGTTACCAACCCTAAGATTTGACGATCATTCCATCGATTCCGGCCCATGACGGGCATCGGCCCCTGCATGCCGTCCACGGCGCGCATGCGGGCTTGCGAAACCATAGGAGGACGCTGTGACCCTGAAAGACGTGAAAGAGATCCTGGAGGCCGATGTCCTCGTCGGGAACGACCAGATGGGGAAGCCTGTCAAGACGGCGTTTGCCGCAGACCTCATGAGCGACGTCCTGGCGTTCGCCAAGCCGGACAGCCTCCTGCTCACGGGTCTGACAAACCCCCAGGTCGTCCGGACGGCCGACATCCTGGACATCACCGCGATCATCATGGTGCGAGGGAAGAAACCCTCGGAGGAAACCGTCAAGCTTGCCGAAGAGCTCAAGATCCCGATCCTTTCGACCCGATACATCCTCTTCGAGACGTCGGGCCGCCTTCACGCCCGGGGGATCACGGGGTGCATCGAGAAAGTCGGCGGCGAGATGTAGCGATGGGGGAGGCGCTGAATTTCGAGAGGTCCTTCGACGTGGAGGGCGGCAGCTTCCAGAATGCGGGGACCGTGTCGGGCCAGATCAAGGCCATCCTGAAGGATCTGGGCGTGTCGACGGATATCGTGCGCCGCGTCGCCATCATCTGCTACGAGTCGGAGATCAACATCGTCTCCTATGCCAAGCGCGGGACGATCACCCTGGCCGTCACCGACGAGGCGGTGAAAATCGAAACGAAGGACGAAGGCCCCGGGATCCCCGACATCGAACTGGCCATGAAGGAGGGGTATTCCACGGCATCGGCCGCCGTTCGGGAGATGGGGTTCGGCGCCGGCATGGGGCTGGCGAACATGAAGAAATACTCCGACCACCTGATCATCACTTCCGAGCTGGGCGTGGGCACCTGCGTGAAGATGATGGTGATGAACTTCCAGAAAATCCTTCACCCCGACCTGCCGCCGATCACGCTCTGAGGGGGAAGCCCTCGCGAAGGGACGCGCCCCGCGAGCACGACACGAAAGGACCGTTATGCAGTTGGACGAAGTCATTCGCACATTGGGGCTCGCGGTGTCTTGCGCCGGGAGCAGCCTCGGGCGCGAGGTCAAGGGGGGCTACGTGGGGGACCTGCTCAGCGACGTCATGGCCAACAGCAAGGAAGGCGACCTCTGGATCACGCGCCAGGTGCACCAGAACATCGTGGCCGTGGCCAGCCTCAAGGACCTCGCGGGGATCGTCCTGATCCAGGGCAGCGAGCCGGCTCCCGACACGGCGGCCAAGGCCAACGCGGAGGGCATCCCCATCCTGGTGACGGACCTGCCGGCCTTTGAAATCGTCGGCCGAATATATAAATTGATCCATCCGTGAATTTGTAGTAAAGGAACGGGCCGAACCGGGACGTTCCTTTTCCGGGTTCTTGCCGTTAACGGCCGCATGGGCCGTGACCGGGGGGGAGAGCGGCAGCAGCCCTCAAGGGGTTCCGCCGATGATCAGGGAGTTCCGTTGTGATTTCCACGTTCACACCTGTCTTTCGCCCTGTGCCGATCTCGACATGTACCCCCGTGCCGTCGTCTCGATGGCGCTGGCCCGCCGCCTCGACATCATCGCCATCTGCGACCACAATGCATCCGAAAACGTTCCGTACGTCATCAAGTGCGCCGAAGGGACCGGGCTGACCGTCTTTCCCGGCATGGAGGTCACGAGCTGCGAAGAAGTTCACGTTCTGGCGCTCTTTGACAAGATGGAGAACCTGGGCCCCCTGCAGGACCTCGTCTACCGGCACCTGCCCGGGAAGAATGACGAGGATGCCTTCGGCTGCCAGGCCGTCGTCAACGAGCACGACGAGGTGGAGGGGCTCAGCGAGAGGCTGCTCATCGGGGCCACGGGGCTGCCGCTCGAGCGGATCGTGGAGGCCATCCACGCCCTGGGCGGACTCGCCGTCGCGGCCCACATCAACCGCGAGAGCTTCGGCATCCTCGGACAGCTCGGGTTCATCCCCGAGGGGCTCTCGCTGGATGCCCTCGAGGTCACCCGCCGGCTGGGGCCGGCCGAAGCGAGACGCCGCCACCCGGAGCTTGCGCGGTTTGCCTTCATCGAGTCCTCCGACTCC
>JALOPC010000020.1 GCA_025454095.1 Syntrophales bacterium
TGTCTCTATACCAGCCTCCAATAAAAATAGCCACGAAAACGCACAAAAAAGTCCATAAAATCGGGTTTTATGACTACTTTATGCGCTTCAGTGGCAAACTGGCCGTTTCGATCATGTGCAGCGTCGGATCCCGGCGTAATAGCAGCACCACGCGTGGGCAAAATTGTTGTCGAAAACGCGGACGCGGCCGTCTTTGAAGACGATCTTCACGAAAGAGTTCCCGCCGAGAACCGTGGAGTTCTGCTCCTCCACCACCATGCCCGTGCCCCAGTGGGGATACCGCAGGTGGACGACCCTGTCGCCCATTTTCAGATAGATGCGTCGTGTCTCTTCCACGCGGGGCCTCTTCGGGCTGTGACGGCGCCGTCACATCTTGTACTTCCCGAAGTCCTCCTCGGGAAGATTCTCCAGAAATTCCTTGAGCTCTTCCGTCTTTTTCTTGTCCAGTTCGTCGACCTTCTTGGCGAAGTCGATGTTGCGCGATTTCTCGATCACCTTCTCGTCGATGAAGATCGGGCAGTTGACCCGCAGGGCCAGGGCGATGGCGTCGCTCGGCCGGGAGTCGACAATGAGGGTGTCGCCGTTCCGATTCAGGTGGATGCACGCGAAGAAGGTGTTGTTCCTCAAATCGACGATTTCGATTTTCAGGACTTTCGCCTCGAGAATCTTCAGGAGGTCCCGGATGAGGTCGTGTGTCATGGGACGCGAGAAGCTGATCTTCTCGAGCTCCGTGGCGATGGCGCTCGCCTCGAAGAGCCCGATCCAGATGGGCACCGCCCGCTTGCCCTCGAGATCCTTCAGGATCACGATGGGCGTGTTGGTCAGCGGGTCGATGGTGAGACCGGACACCTTCATCTCGACGAACATCTGAGGAACCCTCCCTCTTATCCCAGCATCTCGCCGCGGAGGGAATGCAAAAAGGCCTCCACGATCCGGACCCGGACGGTCTTCCCGATGAGTTCTCCGCCTCCCGCGAAATTCACGATCTTGTTCGATCTCGTGCGTCCCGTCACGTCCCGGGGCGTGTTGCGGCTCTTGCCGTCCACGAGAACCTCCACGGTTCTGCCGACGAGTCTGTCGTGTTTTTCCTGCGTGTGGCGATCCTGGAGTGCCTGGAGTTCGATGAGCCGCCTGCGCTTTTCCTCGGGGCTCACCTTGCCGTCGAGCCCCACGGCGGCCGTTCCCGGCCTCTCGGAATACTGGAACGAGAATAAGGTATCAAACCTGACTTTTTCCATCAGGTCAAGCGTTTTCTGGTAGTCCTGCTCTGCCTCTCCGGGGAATCCGACGATGATGTCGGAGCTGATGGCAATCTCCGGCGAGGCCTCCCTCAGCTTGCGGACCCGGTCGAGGTAATCGGCGCTCGTGTAGCGGCGGTTCATCCTCGCCAGCACCGCGTCCGAGCCGGACTGGACCGGCAGGTGGATGCTCTCGCACAGGGTCTTGACATCGCGGAAACAGGCGACGATGTCGTCGGAGAGATCCTTGGGGTGCGAGGTGGTGAAGCGGACCCGCTCGATGCCCCCGATGCCGCCGATCGCACGGAGCAGCTCCGCGAAGCTGCGCCCCCCTCCCGGCGAGATGCCGTAGGAGTTCACATTCTGGCCCAGCAGGGTCACTTCCTTCACCCCGCGGGCGGCCAGAGCCCTCGCTTCGGCGAGGATATCCTCGAATTTCCGGCTCTCCTCACGGCCCCGCAGGTAGGGCACGACGCAGAAGGCGCAGTAGTTGTCGCAGCCCTGCATGATCGTGATGAAGGCGCTCACGGTGTGTTTTGCGGGCAGGGTCGGGATGCCGATGGAGGGCACCGCCTTGCGGAACCCGGTCTCGACGACGGGCCGGCCCGTCTGCCGGGCGCGCGCAATGCACTCGGGCAGGCGATCGAGGTTGTGAGTCCCGATGACGAGGTCAAGGAAGGGGGCCTTCTCGAGGAGACGCTCGCCCTGCTGCTGGGCGACACAGCCGCAGACCCCGATCTGAAGGTGCGGGTTGGTCTTCTTGAGGTGCCGGTAGCGGCCGAGCTGGCTGTATACCTTCTGCTCCGCCTTGTCGCGGATGCTGCAGGTGTTGACGATGATGAGGTCCGCGTCCTTCGCGCTCTCCGTTCTCGCGTACCCCGGCTCCTTGAGGAGTTCCTCCAGCTGCTCCGAGTCGTGGACGTTCATCTGACAGCCGAAGGTTCGAATGAACAGTTTTTTCGTCGCCAAGATTCCTCTTCCGATTCCAAACAGTTACGTTTTCCCTTAATATTACAGGCCCCGGGGGGAGTCAATCTTATTCTGACCGCGCGGCACGGCACACCTGTCTGGCATGTCCTTTGCGTTAATTCCCTCAAGTAGTTCGAGACACCTGGACGAAAACGGGAGGATGTTATGAAAACGTTTCGTTTGATTTTTGTTCTTCTAGCGGTTTTCCTGATCGCCTTCCCGTCGCTCGCCGGGGCCCAGACGGCCCAACAGGCCGAGGCGGTGCCCAACGTGACCGGCATGAAGGCGACGGAGGCCCAGCGGATGCTCATCCAGCAGGGCTGGAAGGCAGGCATGGAGTATCGGACGGTGTCGGACCCGAAGCAGGACGGCACGGTACTCGGCACGAAACCGCCGGCCGGCACCCGGGTCAGCAAGCAGCAGGTCGTGATCCTCGTGGCCGGGAAATTGACGGATCAGTCCCGGGTCCCGAATGTGACGGGCATGCCGCTTGCCGAAGCCCAGAAGGCCCTCGTCGCAAACAAGCTCAATGCCCGGGTGATCCGGGAAAACACGGCGGACCCAGGAAAGAACCAGGTCGTCCTGAAGCAATTGGCAGCTCCGGGGACATCGCTGGCGCCCGGTTCGACAGTGCCCGTGGTCGTGGGCGTTCACACGGCGCCGGCACAGGTGAAGGTGCCCTACGTCACGGGCAAACCGCTTGCCGAGGCGCAGAAAATCCTCATCGACAACAAGCTCAACGCCCAGGTCACTCATCAGCCCGTTGCGGAATCACACCGAAACGGCGTAGTCATCGGGCAGAAAGTCGCAGTCGGCACGCCCGTTTCGCCGGGATCGATGGTGCCCGTCGTCGTGGGCCAGTACACGCCGCCGGCCCGGGTGAACGTGCCGAACGTCACGGGCAAACCGCTTGCCGATGCACAGAAAATCCTCGTCGACAACAAGCTCAATGCCCAGGTCACCCATCAGCCCGTTGTGGAGCCGCAACGCAACGGCATCGTGCTGGGTCAGAAGGTCGCAGTCGGCACGCCCCTTGCGCCGGGATCGATGGTGCCCGTCGTCGTGGGCCAGTACACGCCGCCCGCCATGACGCCCGTGCCGAGCCTCATGGGCATGAAGGCCGATGCCGCACGCCAGAATCTGGAAAAACAGGGCTGGAAGGTGAATGTGCAGGAAAGGCCGGTCACCGACGCGCAGCAGTCGGGAGCGGTCGTCCAGCAGAGCCCCCCGCCCGGCACGAAGGTGCAGCAGAAAAACCAGCCCGTAACCCTCTACGTCGGAAAGGCCCCTGAGAGGGTCCCGGTGCCCCAGGTTGCCGGAATGAAACTCCAGGAGGCCCAGGCCGTTCTGTCGAAGGCGCGGCTCAACGCCCAGGTCAGCACACAGCCGGTTGCCGAGCCGCAGCGAAACGGGGTGGTCCTGGGCATGAAAGTCGCCGCCGGTACGCCCGTCGCGCCGGGCACGATGGTGCCGCTCGTCGTGGGCGAGTACAAGGCTCCGGCTGCAATCCCTCTCCCGAGCGTCAAGGGCATGAAAATCGACCAGGCCCGTCAGATGCTCGAACAGCAGGGCTGGAAGATCGAAACCCTGCGCATGGTTCAGAAGGACGCCTCGATGAACAACATCGTCCTCCAGCAGGCGCCTGCAGCCGGCACGCAGTCGGTCCCCCAGCAAACGACGGTCAGGCTGACGGTAGGCATCTACACGCCGCAGACCACGGGAGGACAGGTCCATGACAATCGGCAACAACCTCTCAATCCGCCTATTGTTCCGGACTCCGTCTTGATGCCGGACACGGTCGGAAAGAGCCTCGCCGATGCGCGCCAGGCCGTGGGGAGCCGCGGGTTGTCCGCGAATCGAATCGTAGTGCACGAACGGGCGGTCTCCGACCCGAAGCTCGCCGGGGGCGTCGTGCGCTCCCAGAAACCGGCGGCCGGAGCGAGTGTGCCTTACAAATCGTCCTCACCCATCGAACTCTGGGTGGACATCTACAAGAAACCATCCTGATCGGACGGACACGGTCACGAACCCGGGGGTGGCCGCTCAGGCCGCCCCTTCTTTTTTCCCCCCTTCCCCGCCCGAGGCCGACCTTTCTCACCCTTTCTTCGTAGGTTTTTCTAATACTCGGATTAGAAAAAAATCATACTTTACTTTCCCTTACAGGGCTCTTACTCTGTCGGAAAGGCAGACTGGGGCCCGCTGTCCGGGATCGTCCATCACCCAGCGGCCCGAAGCCGGGGAGGCAACATGAAGCAAAAAGCCGTTCTTCGTCCGATTTCCTTCACCCTGCTGCTGATCTTCGCCTTCGTCACCCTGCCCTGCATGAACGCGGCCGTGGAGGCAAACGCCCTGTTCGTTACCTCCTGGGGCTCCGACGTCACGAGCAACGGCAAATTCAAGAAACCCCTCGGCATCGCCACGGACCCCACCGGGCTGGTGTACGTCGCCGATGCCCGGAACAACCGGATACAGGTGTTCAACGCCTCGGGCACCTTCGTCGGCGCCTGGGGAACCTTCGGCACCGGGAACGGGCAGTTCAACCTGCCCTCCGATGTGGCCCTGGATTCCGCCGGCAACGTCTACGTGGCGGATTCGGGAAACCACCGCATCCAGAAATTCACCGCCGTGGGCTCCTACATCACGCAGTGGGGAAGCCAGGGGATCATCAACGGCCAGTTCGACACGCCTTCGGCCCTGGCGGTGGACACGTCGAGCAACGTCTACGTGGCCGACACGCTCAACGACCGCATCCAGCGGTTCACCTCGTCGGGCACCTTTGTCGGCGCCTGGGGGTCCACAGGCTCCGGAAACAGCCAGTTCGCGAGCCCCTTGGGGATCGCGACGGATCCCGCCGGCAACGTCTACGTGGCCGACACGGGCAACAACCGCATCCAGAAGTTCACCTCCGCCGGCACCTTCGTCGTCGCCTGGGGCGCCGCGGGAACGGGAGACGGCCAGTTCGACGCCCCCACGGCGGTGGACGTCGACACCGCCGGCAACGTCTACGTGACGGATTCCCTCAACCACCGCGTCCAGAAGTTTCTCGTCGTGACGGCAACGGTCAACTACGTAACCCAGTGGGGGGCCTACGGCCCCGGCGATGCCCAGTTCAACAATCCGCAGGGAGTGGCGGTCAGCACCACCGGGTCGATCGTCTATGTCGCCGACACGGTCAACGACCGCATCCAGCGGTTCAACGACGCGGGCGCGTGGAGTCTCACGTGGGGCTCCTCGCTGACGGGAAGCGGCCAGCTCTCGAGCCCCGCCGACGTGTACGTCAACTCCCTGGGGAATGTCTTCGTGGCGGACTCGGGCAACCACCGCATCCAGCAGTTCACCTCGACAGGGACCTACACGACCGTCTGGGGCGCCCTGGGGACGGCCAACGGGCAGTTCAACACGCCTGCGGCCGTTGCGGGCGATGCGGCCGGGAATCTCTACGTGGCCGACACGGGCAACCACCGCATCCAGAAGTTCGACTCGTCGAACGTCTTCGTCGCCGCGTGGGGCTCCCAGGGTTCGGCAAACGGTCTTTTCGAGAGCCCGCTGGGCGTCGCCGCCGACTCCAGCGGCAACGTCTACGTGGCCGACACGGGCAACAACCGCATCCAGAAATTCAACGCATCGGGCACGTTTCTGCTTCGATGGGGTTCACTCGGCGCCGGAAACGGGGAATTCAATGCACCCTCGGCCGTGGCGGTGGACAACCTGGGCAACGTCTACGTGGCCGACACGGGCAATCACCGCATCCAGAAGTTCACCTCCATGGGAGTCTTCGCGGGCACCCTGGGCTCCTTCGGGACGGCCGACGGCCACTTCGACAGCCCGGCGGGCGTTGCCGCCGACGCGAGCGGGTTCCTCTACGTGGCGGACACGGGCAACTACCGCATTCAGAAATTCACCCCGGGCGGCCTGTTCCTGAGCAAGTGGGGCACCTACGGTTCCGGCAGCGGCCAGTTCGACGGGCCGAGAGGCCTCGCATACAGCCCCAACGGCAACGTCTACGTCGCGGACACGGTCAACCAGCGGATCCAGGTCTTCACGCCCGTAAGCACCCCGTCCGATTCGTCGACGGCGATCGTGAGCTGTTTCATCGCCACGGCCGCCTACGGCTCGGCCCTCGACCCGCACGTCCAGGTCCTGCGCGACTTCAGGGACCGGGTGCTGGTGCAAACCTCGATGGGCAGGGCCTTCGTCGATCTCTACTACGCCTGGTCGCCGCCCGCGGCCGCATTCATCGCGCAGCACGAGGGGCTGCGAACGGCGGTGCGCTGGGCGCTCACACCGATCGTCTACGCGGTGAAGTATCCGCTCCTGCTGGGCTTCCTCTTCATCCCGGCAATCGGTTTCGCCTTCGCCTACAGAAAACGGCGGCACCCATAAAGGATCGAAATGCCGTAACGACAAATCCCCCTTCATCCCCCTTTATAAAAGGGGGACAGAGGGGGATTTTCTTCATCTCTTTCACTGCCGTCACTTCTGCCACTTCTTTCACGTATGCCACTCCTTTGCGCAAGAAAGCCTTTGCCCTCATTCCTTTATATCTGCTAAACAATCTCCCAGTAATCCCACCCTGAGAGGTCGTCCATGCGCTCAAGCATCCCGTTGCGCGGTCTCGCGTCCTTTTTCCTGTTAACCTGGATCATCCTCGCCACGCTTCCGCCGCCTGCTTTCAGCGCCGGCGAGGGGGCGCGCATCGAGATGTTCGCGCCCCAGGGCGCCGTCAAGGAGATCCGCCAGGCGACGGCGCGCTTCTCGGAGCCCATGGTCTCCTTCGGCGACCCGCAGCTGGCGGACCCCTTCGACATCCGGTGCGCCGAGAAGGGCAGCGGGCGCTGGGTCGACGCCCGGACGTGGTCCTACGACTTCGAGCGGAACCTGCCGGGGGGTGTTGCCTGCCGGTTCAGCCTGAAGCCCGGCACGAAGACGCTGGCGGGGACGGCCATTGCCGATGATGCGGCCTTTTCCTTCTCCACGGGCGGCCCCTCCATCATCCAATCGCGCCCCTACGAGGGGGACACGGCCATCGACGAGAGGCAGATCTTCGTGCTCACCCTGGACGCGCAGCCCGTGCAGGAAACGCTCCTGAAAAATGCCTGGTTCTCGGTGGCCGGGGTGAACGAGCGGGTAGGCGTAACGCTCGTCGCGGGCAAGGAGCGCGAACAGCTCCTCAAGGCCCTGCGGATCCCGAAGGACGAGGGCACCCTCGTGACCCTTCGCGCGAGGCAGGCCTTCCCGCCCTCGGCAAAGGTCCGGCTCGTCTGGGGAAAGGGCATTGCCGCCCGAAGCGGGGTGGAGACGGAGGAGGACCAGGTCCTCGAGTTCCAGGCCCGGGCACCCTTCCGGGCCGAGTTCTCCTGCCCGCGGGAGAAGAAGGGCGGAGGCTGCATCCCCGTGCTGCCCATGCGCATGACGTTCTCGGCGCCGGCGCCCTGGGGCTTTGTGAAGGACATCGTCCTCAGGGACGGGAACGGGAAAACCTGGAAACCGAAAACCGGGGACGAGGAGAGCCGCACGCACACCCAGTTCATCACCTTCCCCGGGCCCTTCCCGGAGAAGACGGCGTTCTCCATCGAGATGCCGAAGGGCATGAAGGACGACGCCGGGCGCCCCCTGGCCAACGCCAACCGGTTCCCGCTGACGGTGAAAACGGAGGGCTACCCGCCGCTGGCGAAGTTCGCCGCGCGCTTCGGCATCCTCGAGGCGGCAACCCCCCTGCTGCCCGTGACGGTGCGCAACATCGAGGCGGAGCTGAAAAACCAGCTTCTCACCGTCGAGGGCGACGCCGAGGAGACCGTGCCGGAGACGCCGGACCCCTCCGCCGCCCGGAGCAGGCGCTCGGACACGGCGGCGCCCGCCCTCACCCAGCAGCTCACGGGCAGGGTCCGCACGGTGAGCCTCACCGAGGAGCAGCGCGTCATCCACTGGCTGCGCAACGTCGCCGCGGCTACCCGCGAGAAGTCCCTCTTCGCCGGCCAGACGGCGGGGAAGGAGTTCAAACTGCCCGCCCCGGGCGGCGGGAAGGCCTTCGAGGTGGTCGGCATCCCCCTCGGCAGGACGGGTTTCCACGTCGTGGAGCTCGAGAGCCGCATCCTGGGCCAGCACCTGCTGGCCAAACCCGCCCCCCTGTACGTCCCGGCTGCGGCCCTCGTGACGAACCTGGCGGCTCATTTCAAGTGGGGCCGCGAGTCCTCGCTCGTCTGGGTCACGGCCCTCGACACGGCAAGCCCCGTCGCCGGCGCCGCCGTCTCGATCCGCGACTGCAGCGGGAAGCGGCTCTGGCAGGGAAAGACGGACGAACGCGGCGTGGCCATCGTCCAGGGCGCCCTCCCCTCCCAGGAAAAGCAGGCCCGCTGCAACTGGCCCGTCAACTACAACGAGCACACGGGCATGCTGGGCGGCATGACGACGGGTCTCTTCGTCTTCGCCCGCACGGAAAAAGACGCCACCTTCACCCACTCGAGCTGGGAGGACGGCATCGAGGCCTGGCGCTTTCAGCTCCCCTCGGCCGACTATCGCGGCCTCGACGACGCCGTCGGCCATACGGTCCTGGACCGCACCCTGCTGCGGGCCGGCGAGACGGTGCACATGAAACACATCCTGCGGGTGCCCACGACGGCCGGGCTCACCCTGCCCGAGAACCGCTCCCGGTTCGACGAGGTGGAGATCCGCCACGACGGCAGCGGGCAGGAGTACCGCGTGCCCCTTGCCTGGGAAGACAACGGCAGCGCCGCGACGGAGTGGAAGATCCCCGAGGGGGCGCGTCTGGGCCCCTACGAGGTGAGCCTCGCGCGCAAGGGCGACAAGAACGCACCGAAGCTCGCCACGGGCTCCTTCCAGGTGGAAGAGTTCCGCATCCCCCTGATGAAGGCCGTCGTGCAGGGCCCCGCCGCACCCCCCGTGCAGCCGAAGGAGGTCGGCCTCGATCTTTCCGTGTCCTACTTCTCCGGGGGCGGCGCGGGGAGGCTCCCCGTGAAGCTCCGCGGCGAGATCCGTCCGCGCGCGCTGAGCTTTGCAGGCTATGACGAGTACACCTTCTCGGGCGAGCGCCTGAAAGAGGGCTCCCGGGCACTGTCGGCCTACGACGAGATGGGTCTCGACGACGAATACGCCCCCGGCCGCGACCGGGTGCGCCGCCTGCCCACGCAGGAGCTCAAGCTCGACGAGACGGGCGCCGCGCGGACGAAGTTCGCGAAGCTGCCGAAGATCGACACGCCCAGGTCCCTCCACGCCGAGATCGAGTACCGCGACCCCAACGGCGAGGTCCAGACGGCGGCCGCGGACATCCCGCTTGCCCCCTCGAAGCTCGCCGTGGGCCTGAAGCCCGACGCATGGACGGCCTCGGCCGATTCCTTGCGTTACCGCGTGGCCGTGCTCGACCTGGCGGGCAGCCCCGTGCCCGACGCGGAGGTTTCCGTCGATCTCTACCAGCGCAAGACCTACTCGCACCGCAGGCGGATCGCAGGCGGGTTCTACTCCTACGAGAACGTCTCCGAGGTCAAGCGGATCGCCATACCCTGCAAGGCCAAGTCCGACGACGCCGGGATGGCGGTCTGCGAGGCCGGCCCGCACTGCAAGGGCAGGACGGACGCCTCGGGGCTGCTGCTGTGCGAGGCCCCCTCGCCCGTCTCGGGCAACGTCATCCTGCAGGCCGAGGCGAAGGACGCCGACGGCAACCCGGCCCTGGCGACTTTCAGCCTCTGGGCGGCCGGCAAGGACGACTGGTGGTTCGAGGCGCGCAACGACGACCGCATCGACGTGATCCCCGAGAAAAAGCGCTACGAGCCCGGCGAGAAGGCCCGCCTGCAGGTGCGGATGCCCTTCCGCGAGGCGACGGCCCTGGTCACGGTGGAGCGCGAGGGGATCGTGGACGCCTACGTGCAGAAGCTCTCGGGCACGAACCCCGTCGTGGAAATCCCCGTGAAGCGAAACTACGCGCCCAACGCCTTCGTCTCGGTCCTCGCCGTCCGGGGGCGCACGGCCGACGCGGCCCCCACGGCGACCTTCGACCCCGGCAAGCCCGCCTGGAAGCTCGGCATCGCCGAGATCCGCGTGGGCTGGAAGGAGCACGAGCTGGCCGTGGAGGTCAGGCCGGACAAGCCGGTCTACAGGGTGCGCCAGGAAGCGGACGTGCTCTTCCGGGTCCGCTCCGCCTCCGGGCAGAAGCTGCCGGAGGGGACTGAGCTGGCCGTGGCCGCCGTCGACAGGGGCCTTCTCGCCCTGCGCTCCAACGGCAGCTGGAAGCTCCTGGAAGCAATGATGGGCCAGCGGCCCTACGAGATCTTCACCTCGACGGCGCAGATGATGGTGATCGGCAAGCGGCACTTCGGCCTCAAGGCCCTGCCGCAGGGAGGCGGGGGCGGCAAGCAGATCACCCGCGAGCTCTTCGACACGCTGCTTCTCTGGAAGGCGTCGGTGCCGCTCGACGAGAAGGGCGAGGCGCGCCTGAAGATCCCCCTGAAGGACAGCCTCACGGAGTACCGGATCGTCGCCGTCGCGACGGGCGGGCCGGACCTGTTCGGCACGGGGCAGGCCGACGTGCGGACGACGCAGGACCTGCAGCTGCTGGCGGGCATCGCGCCGCTTGCCCGCGAGGGCGATTTCCTGAAGGCCGGCGTCACGATCCGCAACACGACGCAGAAACCCATGAACGCCGAGGCGCGGCTTGCCGTCACGGCCGGTCAGGAGAAAACCGACTACGAGACGCTGCGTGTCGGCCTCTCGCCGGGCGAGGCGAAGGAGATCGGGTGGGACATCCGCGTGCCCGCCGGCGTCGGCAAGCTCGACTACGAGATCTCGGCGGTGGAGCGCGACGGCAAGGCCGAGGACCGCCTCCGCGTTTCGCAAAAAATCGTCCCCGCAGTCCCCGTCCGGACCTGGCAGGCCACCCTGGTACAGGTCCGCGACAGGGTCGAGATCCCCGTGGAACGCCCGGCCGGCGCCCTCGCCGGGAAAGGAGGCCTCGCGGTGCGGCTGCAGCCGCGTATCGCCGACGGCCTTGCCGGCGTGCGCGAGTACATGTCGCAGTACCCCTACGGCTGCCTCGAGCAGAAGATCTCGAAGGCCGTGGCACTCCGCGACAGG
>JALOPC010000221.1 GCA_025454095.1 Syntrophales bacterium
GTGATCGAGAGGATGTTCAAAAGGACGTAAATACAGGGTCCAGGGGACAGTAATAAATCGCCAAGGATGTAAGGCCAGGAACCGTGAAACGGTTTTGCAAGGCTCGTTTCAAGCGGCTTTGTCGCAACCTGCGGTTGCTCCCCGGCAGCGAAGGGAGGGACATGATCGTGCCTCCTTGCGGGATGCACCCCCGGTGTCGCGAACGGTTCTTTGCGAACCGAAACGGCCGTGTAGCCACATGTCTGAGCCCGCAGGGCGAGTGCGTGGCATCGCAGTGCAGGGAGCTTAGAACCGTCGCAAAGCGCTTGTGAGCCGGCAAAATTGTTTCATGGTTTATCGGCTGTGCTGGTACTCATTTATGGGAAGCGAAAAGCCGAAGATTGTCATCATCCTCGGGCCGACGGCCGTCGGCAAGACGGACCTTGCCCTGGGCCTGGCGTCCGAATTCAACGGCGACATCATCAGCGCCGATTCCATGCAGGTCTACCGCCATCTCGACATCGGCACCTCGAAACCCTCGCCGCAGGAGGACGTCGTAAACCCCGACGAGGAGTTCAGCGCGGCGCGCTTCAACGAGATGGCGCGCGGCATCATCGGGGATCTCGAGGGCAGGAAGGCCGTATTCGTCGTCGGGGGCACGGGGCTCTACGTCCGGACCCTGACGGGGGGGCTGATCGAAGGCTCCGACGCGGAGCTCCGAAAACGGTACCGCGAGGCGCTCGAGCGGGAGGACGGCGTGAGTCTCTACGGCAGACTCCGGCAGCTGGACGCCCCGGCGGCCGAGCGGATCCACCCCCGCGACAAGGTCCGGATCGTCCGGGCGCTGGAGGAAGCCGAGCTGACCGGTGAGCCGATCTCGGCAAAACAGCGGCGGCACGGCTTTCGCGACATCCGGTACGAGGCTCTGAGGATCGGTCTCTATCGCGACAGGGAGGAACTGTACCGCCGTATCGACAGCAGGGCCGCGCAGATGGTCGAGGCGGGCCTGGTCGGGGAGACAGAGAAAATCCTCCGCATGGGATACCACGAAAAACTCAAGCCGCTGCAAACACTTGGCTATCGACACTTCATCCGGCACTTGAAGGGGGGCGCGGCCCTCGAAGAGGCCCTGCAGTCCATGCAGCGCGACACCCGCCACTACGCCCGCCGCCAGATGACCTGGTTTCGGGGGGAGGCCGCAGTCGAGTGGTTTCACCCCAGCGAGGCTGATGCCGTCAGGACGCGCGTCGCGGCGTTTCTCCGACGCCGGCAAGGCAGCCCGCAGACCGCGTCACAAGGCCTCGATCCCTTGAAAAATCCTTGACTTAAGTCGCCTGACCGGATAGAAAACCGGACATTACCGGCCTCCCCGCAAACGGCGGGGCGACGAGAGATTCAAAACGAACCGACCAGATCGAATGGGGGGAACGATGGACGTGAATACACTGCCCAAGACCTACGAGTCGAAGGATGTGGAGGCGAAGTGGTACGAGTTCTGGCTCAAGAACCACTATTTCCACGCGCAGGACGCGAGTGACCGCAAGCCTTTCTGCATCGTCATCCCGCCCCCCAACGTGACGGGGATGCTCCACATGGGGCACGCCCTGAACAACACCCTGCAGGACATCATGACCCGCTACCGGCGCATGCAGGGCTACAACGCCCTCTGGATGCCGGGCACGGACCATGCCGGGATCGCCACCCAGAACGTGGTCGAGCAGGAACTGGCCAGGGAGGGCAAGACGCGGCACGACCTGGGGCGCGAGAAGTTCATCGAGCGCGTCTGGACGTGGAAGGTGAAGTACGGCGGCGTCATCCTGAACCAGCTGCAGCGCCTGGGCTGCTCCTGCGACTGGGAGCGCGAGCGCTTCACCATGGACGAGGGGCTCTCGAGGGCGGTGCGCGAGGTCTTCGTGCGGCTCTGGCACGACGGGCTCATCTACAAGGGCGACTACATCGTCAACTGGTGCCCGCGCTGCCACACGGCCATCTCGGATCTCGAGGTGGAGTTCGAGCAGGAGAAGAGCAACCTCTGGCACATCCGCTACCCCTACGCCGACGGCACGGGGGAGATCAGCGTGGCCACCACGCGGCCCGAGACGATGCTGGGCGACACGGCCGTGGCCGTCAACCCCAACGACCCGCGCTACAAGGACGTCATCGGCAAGATGGTGATCCTGCCCCTGGTCAACAAGGAAATCCCCATCATCGCCGATGACTACGTGACGATGGATTTCGGCTCGGGCGCAGTGAAGATCACCCCGTCCTGCGACGCGGCGGACTTCGCCATGGCCGAGCGGCACAACCTGGAGATCATCAAGATCATGGACGGCAGCGCCGTGATCAACGAAAACGGCGGCGTCTACAAGGGCCAGGACCGTTACGAGGCCCGGAAGAACGTCGTGAAGGATCTCGAGAAGGGCGGCTACCTGATCAAGATCGAGGACTACAGCCACAACATCGGGCGCTGCTACCGCTGCAAGACCGACGTCGAGCCCGCCGTGTCGGCGCAGTACTTCGTCAAGGTGGCGCCCCTGGCCAAGACGGCCATCGCGGCCGTGGTCAAGGGCGACACGAAACTCATTCCCGCCATGTGGGACGCCACCTACTTCGAGTGGATGAACAACATCCGCGACTGGTGCATTTCGCGGCAGATCTGGTGGGGCCACCGGATCCCCCTGTGGACCTGCGAGGGCTGCGGCGAGGTGATCGTGCAGACCGACGACCCGGCGGGGTGCCCGGCGTGCAAGGGCAAGCAGCTCAAGCAGGAAGAGGACGTCCTGGACACCTGGTTCAGCTCGGCCCTCTGGCCCTTCACGACGCTGGGCTGGCCCGACGACAAGCCGGCCGTCAAGACCTTCTACCCCACGAGCCTGCTCATCACCGGGTTCGACATCCTGTTCTTCTGGGTCGCCCGCATGATGATGATGGGCCTCTACATCATGAAGGACGTGCCCTTCAAGCACGTCTACCTGCACGCGCTGGTGCGCGACGCGCACGGCGACAAGATGAGCAAGTCCAAGGGAAACATCATCGACCCCCTGGAGATGATCGACAAGTTCGGCGCCGACGCCTTTCGGTTCACCCTGGCGGCCTTCACGGCCCAGGGGCGCGACATCCGGATGTCCGAGGAGCGCATCGAAGGCTACAAGCACTTCGTCAACAAGATCTGGAACGCCACCCGGCTGTGCATGATGAACCTCGAGGGCTACCCCGAAGGGCCCGTCACGGTGAAGAAGGGGGACTACTCGCTGGCCGACCGGTGGATCCGCGCGCGGCTCAACGACACGATCGCCGACGTGACGCAGAGCCTCGACGAGTACCGCTTCAACGATGCGGCGGCCCACCTGTACCGTTTCATCTGGCAGGAATTCTGCGACTGGTACCTCGAGCTCATCAAGCCGGTGCTCTACGGCAAGGACAACCCGGCGGCGAGGCTGGCCGCCCAGGAGACGATGATCACCGTGTTGCGCTCCAGCCTCGAGCTCATGCACCCCTTCATGCCTTTCGTGACCGAGGAGATCTGGCAGAAGATCTCCAGGGGCGGCCCCTCCATCATGGTGGCAACCTTCCCGACGGTGGACGAGCGGTTCCGCGACGATGCGGCGGAGCGCGACATGGGACTTCTGATGGAGATCATCGGCTCGATCCGCAACATCAAGGGCGAAAAGGGGATCTCCCCCTCGAAGAAGCTCAAGGCCCTGGTGACGACGGAGGAGAAGGGCCTGCTGCCGCTTCTGCAGTCCGGTGCGGGCTACGTGGTCAACCTGGCCCGTCTCGAGAGCCTCTCCATCGTCTCCGCGGGGGAGGAGCCCGGGGATGCCGCCACGGGCGTTGCGGGCCCCGTGAAAGTCTTCGTCATCCTGGAAGGGCAGCTCGACAAATCCGGCGAGAAGGCCCGTCTCGAGAAGGAGATGGCCAAGATCGAGAAGGAGCTTGCCCAGGTGAACCGTAAGCTCGAGAACCCCGACTTCTGGCAGAAGGCGGCCCAGGCCGTCATCGACAAGGAGGAGGCGAAGGCGAGGGCGCTCAACGAGCGGTTCGATATCTTACAGGAAGCCCTGAAGAAGCTGTAACCGGGTAAAGGGTATCGGGTCTCGGGTATAGGGTCAGTTGAAGGGGATTCAAGATGCTGGAGATGGAAGCCGTCAGGAAGATCATCCGCCGGGCCCTCGAGGAGGACATCCG
>JALOPC010000021.1 GCA_025454095.1 Syntrophales bacterium
CCGGATCTCCTGGGCGTTGCGGGTCACCATGGCCGAGGTCTGCTGCTGCATCTCGCGCAGCCGGCGGGCCCCCTGGGCGGCGTAGTCCGACGCCCAGCGCTCGTTGATCTTGTAGGAACCGAACATGGAGGAGAAGTTGTCGGCCCAGGGACCGAAGCGCTCCGCCGGGGCCGTCACGGTCAGGTGGCGGAAGCTCCAGTTGGTTCCGAGGCGCGAGCCGAAGGAGATCCCGAAGGTGTACCCCCGGATCGGCTTCCCTTCCCGGCTCGTGAAGGAGTAGATCATCTCCTCGACGGTGACGGGGCCCGCCGTGTAGACCTGCCCCATCTGACGCGCCACATCGGAACGCGGGATCACCTTCTCGTAGCGCATGTTCGAGGCCAGCCCGTAGCGGGCCGTGATGAACTGCCAGGCCTGGTTCGGGGCGAGGTACGGCGAGACGAGGATGCCGGGCTGGTTGACCCGCATCTGCGGGGTGAGCAGCTCGACGTTGCCCGAGATGAACGAGTAGCCGCCGGCATCCCCGGCGACAAAGGTCCCCTTGCCGTGATCCTGGCACTGCCAGCCCTGGGGGATCAGGAAGGACGCCGAGCCGTCCCGCAGGCGGTAGGGCGCGAGCTGGGCCTTGACGGGGGCGGCCGCCGCTCCCGCCGGGGCGACGGCGCCCTTCATGACGCGGACGTTGGACAGCACGGTGAGCAGCGTCGGCCTCATCGCCGCGAGCTGTCCCGCCGGGGCTTCGATGCGGGCGCAGGTCGCCTCCGCGCCGCGCAGGGTCGCCCACGAGCGGAATTCGGTTTTCCCCCGTCTCGGGGGCGAGTAGGTCCCGTCGAACACGAGCGTCGCCCCGTCACGGGATGCGAAGGCGCTCCGGATCTCGAGGTCGCCGGCGGCGCGGCCGAGTTTCACCGCCTCGCGCTTCGCCAGGGCCGCGGCGTTTTCGCCCTGCTGGGACGCCCCGGCGGAGAAGAAAACGGAGGCGCGGCCCGAGGGGTCCGTCGCCGTGACCTGGAGGGCCTGCCCCTCGGCCGACTCCTTCACCTTCCAGCCTTTCGGGACATAGAGGACGAAGGAAGCCTTCTCGGTGACGACCTTCTGCATCCCCGGAGCCGGCGCCGCGGCCCGGGCGCCCTTGGCGGTCTGGGCGCCGCCGTCACCCGGCATGAATGCCGCAAGCACGACGGCGGCGGCGATACCCACTGTGCGTAACCCTCTTGCCTGGACTTGCATGATTTCCCTCCTCGTGTTTCCGGAAAACAGTGACCCGCCGCATTCCCCTATTCCAGCATCTCCAGCCGAAACGTCTCGCGGGGGCCCGCCGATGGGGCGTTTGCGTGAAGGCCTGTCGCATCGGCCGTTACATACTTGTCGTTGCTGGCCCTGAACCGCACCGTGCCGTCACCCGTCTCGCCCATGATGAACGTGGCGGCATCGTCGATCGCCGTTCGGTCGGCAAAGATCATCGTATCGAGGCCCGGGACGCCGGGCGCCGCCCTCCAGGAGAGGTAGTGCCCCCTGAAGGAGCGCAGCGCGACACTCGATGCCGCCATGCGGACCAGCTCGAACGTTTCGTAATCCCCTGCCTGTTTTCCCGCCGTCGTGACGGTCGTTCCCCCGCCCTCTTCGGCCCGCAGGTATCCGCCGTCGTGAGTGCGGAGGGCTGCGAGCCTGCAGCCCGGCCGGAACTCGCTGGTTCTGACCCGGTCGGGGATCTCCCGCATCTGCAGGCTCTTCACGGTGGCGCCCCTGATCACGATCTCCCGGTAGACGGGCGTGCTGTTCTTGACAGCGCCCGATGTCGCGAGGATGGGCGAATTGACCATCTGCCACCCGTAGCGCGCCAGCAGCACCGCCGCGTTGTCCGTGGGCGTGAAGACCCGGTCGGCATAATTGTCGTGATAGTAGAAATACCCGGTCCCCGCGCCGGCCTGGGCCTGCCGTTCCACCCTGAACTCGTGCACGTAGTGCGAATGGCCGGCGAGGCAGAAGACGCACCGCCTCGTCGACTGTCCCTTTCGCCGCGCAATCCGGTTGAACAGCGAGCCGATCTCGCCGTCGGCGCTGCCGAAGTTGAGGTAGGGGTCCCGGCCCCCGTTTTTGAAGTGTCTTGTTCCCTTCAGGGAAAACCCATCCGCCGCCAGTTCGATCCGGGTCTTCCCGTAGAGTTCCTCGATCAGCTTTTCGGCCGGGTTCGGCAGGCGCAGATCGCGCCGCTTGTCCTGCTCGAACAGCACGTCGTTGGGCCCGTTGAGGTTTCCCTCCAGTCCCACGAACGGGGCGTGGCTGAAGATCAGCAGGAGCTGGTCGTCCTGGAGACCGGCCAGCGCCTCGTCGAGCATGGCAATGTGGTGCGCCAGGACGCCCCGGTTGTGCGACCCGTCGTTGCGGTAGTCCTTCACCCAATCGTCCCCGCTGCCGGCCAGCTCGTTCCAGATCAGATCCTCCTTGTCGGGATAGCGGTCGGGGCCGGTGTTGAAAAAGACCAGTTTGCAGGCGCCGATGTTGACGGTGAAGTCCGTGTCCCAGCTGACCGCGGCGAGATACTGGTTCAGGTGCTTGACGTTCGGTTTCGCGACCCAGTAGGCCCAGTCGTGATCCAGCGAAGCGGCCCAGGAGTTTTTAATGGCCCGGGATTCCTTGTGGTTCTTCCGGTTCGCGATACTCGGGTGGAGGGCCTCGCGCCGCGGGAAGGCCCAGTAGTCGTACTCGCGAGCCTCGCGCTGGGTGAGGCCGAATGAGCCGTACCCGTTACGATCGTAAAGCGACAGGGAGAGGATCGTGGTGCTGAAGTTCAGCAACGATTCGTGGACGAGGTAATCGTGGTTGCCCAAGACGGTAAAGATGGGACACAGCAGTTCCTCGCCTTTGCCGTCGGCGCCCAGGAGGATCTCCCGGAATTTCTCGACGTTGGAGGGTGCCCAGGCCCCCTCGACGTGTTCCCCCGTCGTCTCCTCCCGCGGAAGCGACCTGTAGTCGGGTGCCAGGTCGCCCTGGCCGCAGATGAATTTCCCGTTGATGTACCCGTCGTAGTAGTGATCGACGAGGTCCCCCGTGGCGACAACGAACACGCGCTCCCCCGCACGGACCCGATCGTTGGCATGGCGGACCAGGGATCGGAGATTGTCGTTGAAGTTGTTGTAACGCGCCTCCAGCTCCCGGCACTCCCGCTCGGTTCTCACTTCGCTGAGGATCCTGGGGATGCGGTCGTTTCGCCGGGCGATGTGAAGATCCGTGATGTGGAGGATCACGATGGTGTCCTGCGGGGCGGGGGCCGTGGGCCAGATGTAGAGGGCGTGGCTGTTGACGGAATCGGCGAATCGGATGCCGTTCACCTCGCCGCCGCCGAAGCGCAGATTCAGGAGCCTGGGCCACGCGACCCGGGCCGAAAGGGCTTGGAGCTGCTCTTCCGTGATGCCTGCGGTGACGGGGAATTCCCAGCGGTATCCCCGGTCGTACTGGTGATGCTCCGCGGTCAGCGGCAGCTTCTGGCCGGAGTAATCCGTCTCGAACGGAGCGATCCGGTGGTATCGGTGGACCTTCTTGACGGTGAGCGGGATGTCGTCGCTCGACGGCTTGAGCCCGACCTGGATGAACGGAGGGTTTCGCCGCAGCGCCGGCTCCACTTCCCATGTCTCCGGCGTTTTCTCGCTTCCCCCGGCAACGGCGATCACGAAATTCAGAAGGCCGTTCGGGGCGGTCAGGATGGGATGGCCGAGGTTCGGCCGGACCAGACGCAGGGGTTGCAGTTCTCCAGGCATGGCACCCTCCTTTCGGCGTGGTCGCGCCCAGTGTTACTGGATCGGGTTTCCTCCCGGGATCGATCATCCCATATTGAATGGTACTGCTTAACTGACCGGACAAAAAAGCAAATCGGATCGGCCGTGCCATTATGGCACAGGAGCGGGCCTCCCGCCGCAGAGGCCTCGCAGAGGGAAAACCCGCATCAACTCGTTGAAACAAAAGAGTGTTTTATTTTGCCGCCCGCGCGGCACGGCCGATGCTCATCCCCGATGTCAAGAAGACACGGGGTCAATCCAAACCGGAGCAAACGAAAAAGAGAGGGCCGAAAGATGAAGACGTTAAAGATGCTTTTCGTGCTGGTCTGCCTCCTGGCGTACATGTGGGTATTTTCCATGCCGGCGCAGGGGCAGGATTTCAAACCGCTGTTCGCGCCGCACCCGCAGAAAATCGCGGCGGACACCACCCTCCCGTTCCAGGCCCTGGTCGAGAGGAACAGCCCGCTGTACGCCGACCGGCAGATGACCGAGAAAATCAAGGATGTGCCGGCGGGCCATCACGTCACGGTTCTCAAAAAATATGGAACCGGGAACGGCGACCGCCCCCTGATCCTCCTGGTGGCGTATACCGACACCCAGGGAAAGGACCACATGGGCTGGTTCTACGGCACCATGCATGTCCGCTTGCCTCATTAGTCTTTCGGAGGGTCCGGGGCCGGCTTTCCCCGGCAACGTCCGTCCGCCCCGGGCCCTCGCCTCTTGTTCCGCTCGGATCCCGCACGTCACGTCCCCCCGCGGGATGTCTTCGGCAGCCGCTGTGCTTCGCTGCAGGCATCCTTCGGGTTGCGGTTCAGCAGAATCAGCAGGGTTTCGACCCGTTTCCCATCGGGCTTCTTCGTGTCGAGGGACTGAAGCCACCGGGCCTCCAGGTCCTTCAAAGACAGCCCGAAAACCTCCTCCCAGGGACGCTTCCCGCCTTCCGAGAGCTTCCAGAAGCGATTGACCTTCTCCGCGCCGTAGCCCGTAAGGAGCCAGTCCCCGAAGGAACCCGACTCGGCGTACATCACGTGCTGCCGGGGCCTGCTCAGCACGACGGGCACGCCCCCGCGGGTGGACATGCCCCACTGCTTGTGATCGGGGCCCAGTTCGGAAAGGGGAATGTAGGCCTGTTTCCTGCGGAAGGCTTCGACCCACTCGTCGGAGCTGAAGCCGCACAGGGGAAAGGTCAGGGGATTGCCGAATCGGACTTCCATGGGGATGCCCATCATGTTCCGCACCAGCTTGTCGGGGCTGATGAAGACGGCGTGGGTGAGCTTGTGCGCCACCATCTGGGGCTCCCGGTCCACCCCGAAGATCCGGACGACACGGATCTTGCGGTTGTGCTCCCTGACCGAGAGGAAGACCGTGGAGTAGGTCCCGCCGCGGGGCTCGTCGAACTCGAGACGGATCTTGCCGAGCTGCTCGACATTGGCAGCCGTCCCGTAGAACCGGAGGACCTTGTCGAGTTTTTCCCGGGCATCCTTCGTCAGGGCCGCCTGACGATCGGCGGGAAGCTTTCCCGTCAGGTCGCGGACCACGAAGATGTCCGTCTCCATGGCGGCAAGGGTTGCCGGGAATAAATACAGCAGCAGCAGAAGCGCCGCCAAGAATGATGACGCACGGACCGTCTTCATCTCTTCCCTCCATGCGCGGATGCACGTTCAGGAACGGGGGAAAGGCTATTTTGCGGCACTCGGCGCCACCTGCTCGCGGGCCTTTCGGGTCGCCTCCACCGCGTCGAGTTGGAGCCTGTAGGCCACGTAGTACTTGTAGATGTTGCGCACGTAGGTCGTGGTCTCCATCCCGATCCGCTGGGCCGTCACGATCTCCACGTTGTTGAACCACTTGTCGGGGTCCAGCCCCCGCTTTTCCGCCTCTCTGCGCATCTTTGAGACGTTGCCCGGGCCGCAATTGTAGCTGGCGAAGGCAAAGAGCGTCCGGTTGTTCTCGGTGAAGTTCGCATCGGGGAAGTACTTCGTCATGAGCCGGTCCATGTACTTCGCGCCGGCGTGGATGTTGGGCTCGAGGATGCGGATGTCGCCCACGTTCAGTTCCTTGCCGGTGGCGGGCATCACCTGCATGACCCCGATGGCGCCCACGTGGCTCTTGGCGTCCTGCTTGAGCTGCGACTCCTGGTAGCCCTGCGCGGCCAGCATGAGCGGGTCGAAGTGGTACTGCTCCCCGTACTTCTGGAACAGGGCAAGCGTCTGCTCGAAGCGCTTCCACTCCGCCGTGCCCGTCGGGTTTTTCATCTGCCTGACCCGCGACATGTACTGCTTGAGGCGGTAGGCGGCAACACCCTGCTTCTTGAGGTAGTTCTTGTAAAAATCGAGCACCTCGGCTTCCAGTTTCGTACTTCCTTTCCGGATTGCCCACCCGAGCTTTCCCCCTTCCCGCACGGCAGCCTGCTCGTTCACTTTGATTCCGGGCAGGATCTGCGCCCACATCTTTGCTTTCCAGTCGTCGACGACGATGACGCTCAGGAGGCCGGCATTGAGCATCTCCATCATGTCCTCGTCCTCCAGCGAGTCGGGGACGAGCACCAGTTTCGCGGGGGTCTTGCCTTCTTTCTTGAGGCGGGCGTTGAGGGTCTCGAGGCTCTCGTAGTAGCTCGACGCCTTGCGGACGTGGACCGTCTTGCCGGCAAGGTCATCGGGGGAGGAGATCGCGGGGGAGGCCGGCCCGGTGACGACAAGTTCCCGCATGCTGCGCGTCCCTTCCTGCGAGACAAAATCCACGACCTTGAGGCGCTCCTCGGTGACGGTCAGGTTCCCCATGGCGAGATCCCCGATCCCCTGGACGACCTCCGGGAGAAGCTTGTCGCGCGTGGTGGGGATGATGTAGATCGTCAGCGGGCGTTTGCCCAGCTTCCTGGCGTACTTCTTGTTGATCCACCGCTCGAAGTCGCGCACGGTGTCGGCTGTGATGCCCCGTTCATGCCCCTTGTCGTTGAAGTAGAGGGATCGGCTGTAGGGAACGAGCGCCCGGATCATGCGGCGCTCGAGCATTTGGTCGAAGTCGCCCGTCCGGGGCTTGAAGGAGATATCCAGCTGCCGGGCCCCCGAACCGGACTTTGGTTTCGATTTGGCCATCGCCGGCGCGGACGGCTCGCCGAAGGCGCTAGCGGCCAGCACCAGTGACAGGGCGATTCCCAACATCACGCGAACGATCGTCATGGACCACCCCCTTGTCTCTCTTCCGGCTGACGATTCCGGTTTTCGCCTCCGATGTCGCTAGTTGCGGTCGCCGCGCGCCAGCATCCGCAGGACGGTGTACCCGCCGAGGATCTGCAGCACGATGCCGGGCAGCCCGACCCGGAAGTCGGCCAGCGCCGCCGCCAGCGATGCGGACAGGAACCCTTCGACGATCCCTCCGGCAACCTGGTAGCCCAGGACGGCAATCGCGACGGCAAGGAGCGAAAGCCCGAAGCGGCGGGCGATCCAGGAAGCGATGGCCGCCAGGAGCACGGACTTGACGAGGATGGCAGGCAGCATCGCCTGAACGGGCATCCCGGTGAGCGCGTGGTTGGCAAGGGGGGAGAGGACCGCCGTGGCAAGCCCGGCCGCAAGTCCGAACCGCCAGCCGGCGACGAGCGTGAAGAAGTAGATCGGCAAAAGCATCGGCCCCCCGCCGGGCACGAGGTGGCACAGGGCGGGCAGGGCGATGTTCCCCGCGACGAAGAGCGTCGTGTAGAGGTAGAAACGGGCTTCGGCGACGGACAGCGGCTTCACCGGGGCGCCGCAGGCCGGAGAGGCTGCGAGGGACATGGTCGTCTCCTTTCGAATGGAAAAACTGGGAAGGAATGGTTTTTTCTATCGAAACGGACCGTTCCTGTCAAGGGCTGAGGCGACGGCCATCACCCCCGCGTTATCGCGCAAGCAGGGACGGCAGCACGGTGATAAACCACGGGAACACGGTCAGGACGACAAGTGTTGCCAGCAGGGCCCAGAGGTAGGGCAGGCACGCCTTCATGACGCGCTCGATGGGCACCTTGGAGATGGCGCTCGCCACGAAGAGATCGAGGCCCACCGGCGGGGTGATGCAGCCGATGGCCAGGTTGACGACCATGAGCACGCCGAAAAACAGGGGGTCTATGCCCAGGGCCCGGGCCACGGGCAGGAAGATCGGCGTCAGGATCACGACCGCCGCCGAGGCGTTGACCATGGTGCCGGCGATGAGCAGCAGGATGTTCATGGCAAACAGGAAGAGCAGCGGCGAGTTCGTCACGGAGACGACGAACGCTGCCACCTGATGCGGGATCTGCAGGTTGGTGATGAGCCAGCCGAAGACCGTGGCGGCCCCCACCAGGAACATGATGACCGTGGTGCCGATGACGGCCTGGAAGATGATCTGGGGGAAGTCCCTGAGCTTCAGTTCCTTGTAAATAAACAGGCCGACAAAGATCCCGTAGACCGCGGCGACGGCAGCCGCCTCCGTCGGGGTGAAGATGCCGCCGTAGATGCCGCCGATGATGATGACCGGGGTCATGAGAGCGAAAAAGGAATCCTTGAACGATTTCAGGACGGCGGCTACGGAGAACGTACCCTCGCCCGCGAGGCCCCGCTTCCGGGCGAAGTACCAGCTCACGGCCATCATGGACAGGCCCATCATGATGCCGGGGATGAAGCCGCCGATGAAAAGATCGCCGATGGAGGTGTCGGCGATGGCGCCGTAGACGACCATGGTGATCGAGGGCGGGATGACGATGCCCACGGTGCCGCTGGAGGCCACGATGCCCGTGGCCCAGTCGCGGTCGTATCCCTTCTTCTCCAGCTCGCCGATCATGGTGCTGCCCAGGGCGGCCGTGGTGGCGGCCGAAGAGCCCGAGATGGCGGCGAAGAACATGCCGGCCACGGACACGGTCTGCGCCAGCCCCCCCGTGAAGGCCCCCACGAGGGCCTGGGAGAAACTGACCAGCCGCGAGGTCACACCGCCCGCGGACATGAAGGCCCCCGCCAGCATGAAGAACGGCACCGCCATGAACGAGAAGGAGTCGATGCCCGAGAACATCATCTGGGAGACCATGACGAGCGGGCGGTCCATGTAGAAGAAAAGCAGGGTCGCGGCGGAGAGGCACAGGGAGAAGGCCACGGGCACGCCCAACGCGGTGAGCAGCAGGAAGAGGCCTATCAGGACGTATTCCATGCCCGGTTACCTCCCCTCGCCCTTCGGGCCTGACCATCCCCGCGCGATCCGCACCGTGTCCTTCACGAGGTAGAGCAGCATCAGCGCGCTGCTCAGCGGGATGACGGCGTAGACCCAGCTCATCGGGATCTCCATGCCCGGCGACATCTGGAAGGTCATGACCCGGGTCATCTTGGCCCCCTGGGTGAGCAGGATCAGGATGAACACGTAACCGGAGAGGTTGATGAGGATCTCCAAGCCCCTGCCCACCGCCGTCCCCTTGAAGTGGTTGGGCACGAACTGCACGGCCAGGTGGCCCGACTCGCCCATGATGAGGGCCGAGCCGATGAAGACAACCCAGACGAAGAGGTAGCGGGCCAGCTCCTCGGACCACTCGGGCGTCCAGTTGAAGACGTAGCGCGAGACGACCTGCGCGAAGATGACGACGAGCATGACCGACATGGCCGCAACCGAGAACCAGTACAGGACGGCTCGCAGCCCCGTGAACAGCTTATCCAGCATGGCGGGCTCCCCTCGCGTGAAGGCCCGGGGTGGGACCCGGGCCTTCCGCGGATCGGTTGTCGGTTACTTCTCCAGGGCCCGGACCCGGTCGATGTTGGCCTGTCCGACGGTGGGGGCGAGCTTCTTGTAGACGTCCTTCGTGGCGTCGATGAAAAGCTTGCGGTCCACCGTGATGACCTTCATCTTGCCCGTCGCCTTGATCTTGTTCCAGAACTCGAGGTCCTCCTTCTCGGAGAGCTTGCGCTGCCAGGCGATCGACTCGGTGGCCGCCTGCTGGATGATGGCCTGCTGCGGGGGCGTGAGCTTCTTCCAGGTCGCCATGGAGATGAGCACGGGCTCCGGCGCGTAGGCGTGCCCCGTCAGGGAGGCGTACTTCTGGACCTCGAAGAAACGCTTCGTGTAAATGTGGGCGCTGGGGTTCTCCTGGCCGTCGACGGTGCCCTGCTGCATGGCCGAATACAGCTCCGAGAAGGCCATGGGGGTGGGGGAGGCGCCGAGGGACTTCATCATCTCGATGTAGACCTTGTTGTTCATGACGCGGATCTTGAGGCCCTTCATGTCGGCGGGCGTCTTGACCTCGCGCACGTTGTTGGTCAGGTGGCGGATGCCGTTCTCCATGTAGCCGAGCATCTTGAGTCCCTTGGGCTCGAGCGCCTTGGCCAGTTCCATGCCCACCGTGTCGAGCGCGGCGAAGGCGTGCTTGCGGTCCTTGAAGAGGAACGGCATGTCGAACAGGGCCATCTGCGGCTGGAAGGTGCCCAGCTCGGCCGTGCTCGTCAGCGTCATGTCGAGGGTGCCGTAGATGCAGCCCTCGATGAGCTCCTTCTGCGCCCCGAGCTGGGAGGAGGGGAACACCTTGACCTCGATCTCGCCCTTGGACTTCTGGGCGACCAGCTTGGCGAAGTAGTCGGCGCCCTGGCCGTAGGGGTTGGAGGGCTCGGCGATGTGGCCGAGCTTCAGTACGACCTTGGCGGCAGGGGCGGGGGTGGCAAGGGCGAACACGAGCAGCAGGATGCAGGACAGGCTGAACAATCTCTTCATCGCTTCTTCTCCTTCGCGGAAATAGGGTTGGACGTTCCGGGGTACCCGGACGCCGGAGTCGCATGTCAAGGATCGAGTCGGGGGCCGTTTTCGCTGCGCCTGCCCCCGGGAGCTATAAGGGCCTTATCACAACCGGCGGGCGATTGCCAACGGCCATCGCGCGGCTGCGCATTTCTTGCCGGCACCCTCTCAGCGCAGCGGGCAATGCATGAAGCTCACGAGGAAGGGAAGATGGGGAAAGTCCCGCGTCTGCGTTTCGGCGAAGCCGAACCGCCGGTACCAGTCCTTCAGCCCGGCTTCGCCGGCGATGACGCCGATGCCGACGGACTGCGCGCCCATCGCCCGGGCCTCCAAGAGCGCGCGGGCAACCAGGGCTTTTCCGAAACCGCGCCCCCGGAAGCGCGGCAGCACGGCAAGGCGCTCCAGGTAGACGACGTCCGGCCGGGCCCGCTCGAGGGCCATGCTTCCCGCCGCCTGCCCCTCGGTTTCCAGCACAAAGTAGGCAACGCCCCGGTCCATGTCCTGCTCGATCCAGCCGGCGGTGCAGTTCGAGGCGTGGCGGGGGCAGTTCTGCTCGGTCAGGCCGAAGCGCTCGGCCACGTCCCGGAAGGCCCCTCGGATCGTTTCCACCAGGGCCGCCGTGTCTTCCCGCGTGCAGGGACGGATTCGATACTCCATGCGGCAGCTCTTCTTCGTTGAAGATAATTCCCCCTTTGCAAAGAGACTGTGTCGCAATGTCATTGCGAAGGAGCGAAGCGACTGAAGCAATCTCGGATGTTCCGGAAAAGATTGAGATTGCCGCGCTCCCTTCGGTC
>JALOPC010000222.1 GCA_025454095.1 Syntrophales bacterium
GCTTGCCCGCAGGCACGGCGCCCCCCTGGTGCTCAACACCGATACGCACTCGCCCGGCGATCTCGTGACCCGCGAATTCGCCAGGCGCGTTGCCCGCGGGGCGGGTCTCACGGAGGCCGAGGCGGCGCGGATGTTCCGCAACGCCGAGGAGATCGTCCGGAAGAAAACTTCGGAGGTCAGCACAGCCCGAAGAACGCGGAAGAGGGGATGAGGTCCGTTTTTTTCTCCGACGTTCACACGAGGGGCTCTGAAGGCGATTCCGGCGCCGACCTTCCGGGGTTTCTCCGGAGCGTCGGGAGCGGCCTGGATCACCTCTTTGTCGTGGGCGACCTGTTCGACTTCTGGTTTTCCCGGGACGGTGTCGTCTATCCCGGGTTCCGGCCCGTCATCGACGAGTTGTCGTCGCTGCAGCGCAAGGGGGTGCAGGTGCACCTCTTCGAGGGGAACCACGATTTCTTCCTGGCCGATTATTTCTCCCGATACCACGGAATCGAGGTGTTTCCGGGCGAGTCCCGGGTCACGCTGGACGGGAAAACGGTCTACATCGCCCATGGCGATCTCGTGGACGAAACCGACCGGGGCTACCGGTTCCTGCGGAGGGTGTTGAGAAGCCCGGGGTTCTACGCGCTGCAGAAGCGGCTGCCGCTGTCTCTTCTCTGGAAGCTGGCCAGGCGGAGCTCCGATGCCAGCAAGGAGTATCTGGCAAAGCCGCAGGAGGGTCTGGCCGCAAAGATGGAATCCTTCGCCCTCGCGAAATTCTCCGAGGGAGACGATGCGGTTGTCCTCGGGCATTGCCACCTTCCCGTGCACAGGACACACGACGTCGGCGGCAAAACGCGGCATTTTGCCTTGCTGGGCGACTGGCTTGCCCACCGGTCCTTCCTGGTGATGGACGGGGACCGCTTCGAACTGCGGTATTGGGGCGCCGGGCCCGACGAGAACCGATGAGAATCGTCCGGAGAGCGGTGCCGGAAAGACGAAAAATGTGGACAGCCGGTGTGGAATATGCTAGCAAACACACCTTAATTTATCAGCAGAAGGTCCCATGAATTTCGGCGGAATCGAAGAGAAATACGAAGCGCTCGAGACGGCGGCGTTTGTGGTGGTTCCCGTCCCCTACGACCTGACGACGACCTATCAGGGAGGGACGCGCAAGGGCCCCGCGGCCATCCTTGAAGCCTCCTGCAACATGGAACTCTACGACGAGGAGGTCGAGCAGGAGACCTACCGGGCGGGCATCCACACGATGGAGCCGCTGGAGGCCGTCGCTTCAGGGCCGGAGGCAATGCTCGGGCGGATCGAGGAAGCCGTCTCCGGGGTCTTCGAACTCGGCAAGATCCCTGTCATGCTCGGCGGCGAGCACAGCATCACGCTGGGTGCGGTCCGGGCCGCCCGGAAACGCTACCCGAAGCTCTCGGTGCTCCACCTCGACGCCCACGCGGACATGCGCATGTCCTACCAGGGAACCCCATACAGCCATGCCTGCATCGGAAGGCGGATGATCGAACTTTGCCCCGTTGTCCAGGCCGGGATCCGGAGCATGAGCGTCGAGGAGGCCGTCTATCTGCGCAAACGGAGACTGCCCGTTTATTCGGCTGCCGCCATCCGGCAGGACCGCGCATGGGTCGGCAAGCTGATTCGGCAGCTCTCGCGGGACGTATACATCACCGTCGATCTCGATGCCTTCGACCCGGCCGTCATGCCGGCGACGGGAACGCCCGAACCGGGCGGAATGCTGTGGCACGACGTCCTGGACCTGCTGCGCGAGGTCTGCCGGAAAAAGAACGTGATCGGGTTCGACCTCGTCGAACTCGCGCCCATCCCCGGCATGGTGGCCCCCGACTTTCTGGCGGCGAGGCTGGCCTACCGGATGATGGGATATGTATCGCAAAAATCCAGATAAAGGAGAGTGGCCGTGAATATCTGGGTACCGAAGAAGATCTTTTTCACCAAAGGTGTGGGGAATCACAAGGAAGAGCTGCACTCGTTCGAGCTGGCCCTCCGGAACGCGGGCATCGAGAAATTCAACCTGGTCTACGTGTCGAGCATCTTTCCCCCGGGGTGCAAGATGATCTCCAAGGCCAAGGGGCTCAAGGAAAAGAACCCGGGCGAGATCACGTACTGCGTCATGAGCCGCTGCTCCAGCAACGAGCCCTACCGGCTGCTCGCGGCCTCCGTGGGGTGCGCCATCCCGGCGGACACTTCTCAGTACGGCTACATCAGCGAACATCATGCCTTCGGCCAGACGGAGAAACAGGCCGGCGATTACGCCGAGGACCTCGCGGCCGCCATGCTGGCATCGACCCTGGGCATCGACTTCGACGTCGACAAGAGCTGGGACGAAAACAAGGAAATTTTCAAGATCAGCGGCAAGATCGTCCGGACGCGCAACGTGACCCAATCCGTCATCGTGCCGCGCAAGGGAGGGTGGACGACGGTGCTGGCTGCGGCGGTGTTCGTTTTCTAGCAAGGCAGGAAACGCTGGCGCGTCAGGAGATTTCCGAAAAAGGGCTTGACTTCTTGAGATGAGAACACTAAGATATTCGTTCACGACGCGGGGTGGAGCAGTCAGGTAGCTCGTTGGGCTCATAACCCAAAGGTCGGTGGTTCGAATCCATCCCCCGCTACCAGATATCAAAAAAGGGGCCGAGAAACTCTCGGCCCCTTTTCTTGTCTGCGGCAGGCGGCCCTCAGCGACGAACCTTGTAATACTGCATGGCTTCAGGGATCAGGGACTCGATGTCCCGGATCCGCGATTCGGGGGCCGGGTGGCTGGACAGGAACTCCGGCGGCCGCGAGCCGCCCTTGGCGCTCATCCGCTGCCACAGCGAAACGGCACCGCGGGGGTCATAGCCCGCCTTGGCCATCAGGACGAGCCCGATACGGTCGGCTTCGGACTCGTGGAGACGGCTGTAGGGGAGCAGGAACCCTACCTGGGTCCCCACGCCGTATGCCTGCATGAATATGTCCGACGTGAGCCCGGGGCTTCGGGCCAGAGCCAGGGAGAGGCCGATGGCTCCGAACTGGGCGAGCAGGCCCTGGCTCATCCTCTCGTTTCCGTGTTTGGCGATGGCGTGAGCCACTTCATGGCCCATGACGACGGCAAGGCCGTTTTCGTCCTGTGCAATGGGCAGAAGCCCGGTGTAGACCGCCACCTTGCCGCCGGGCATGCACCAGGCATTGACTGTCTTGTCGTCCTCGATCAGGTTGAATTCCCACTTGTAATTCCGGATGTCGTTCCCGCGTCCCGTCTCTTCCAGCAATTCCTCGGATGCCGCCGCCACCCTCTGCCCGACGCGGCGCACCATGCTCACCTTTGCCGTGTCCGTCGACAGTTTCGATTTCTTCAGGACGTTGTTGTATTCCTGAAAGCTCATGGAGGTGAGCTCGGAATCGGGAACGAGGCGGAGTCCCCTGCGCTCCGTTACCGGTGCGGAGGCACAGGATGCGATCAGAAAGACCAGGCAAAGCGTGAGGGCGAAACATTCGCCCCTGCGTGTACCTCTCCGGGTATCTGCGTCTGACATGCCGCCTCCTTGACGATGCCGTTCCGGCTCGAGAGCTGTCATTATACCGAATGGGGGTGGGGGATGCAAATCGCGGTATCGGGGAGCACGTCTGGAAAAAAAGGGAAGAAACGGGGAGGAAAAAACGCACCGCCTCAGGCGGAACTGCGAAAGGACGATTGCGGCGGGGCCTCCTTCTTCTCAGCCGTTTCCGTCGAGATAAAAACGCCCCGGGCAACGTAG
>JALOPC010000022.1 GCA_025454095.1 Syntrophales bacterium
AGAAGAGCGCCGCCTACATCTGCAACTGCTGCGGCTGCTGCTGCGAGATGATGAAGGCCATCCGGGTCATGGGCCTTCGCAATGCCATCGTCACCTCGAACTGGACCGTCGAGATCGACGAGGCAAAATGCAAGGGCTGCGGCAGGTGCGCCAAGCTCTGTCCCGTCGATCTGATCGACATGGTCCCCGTTGCCTTCGAGGAGGGGAAAAAGCCCCGGATGAAGGCCCGGCACGAGGGGGAGTTCTGCCTCGGTTGCGGCGTCTGTTACACCGGGTGCAAGTCCGGCGCGATTCGGATGAAGCCGAGACCCAAGCGGGTGTTCACCCCCGAGACGACGTTCGACAAGGTCATCGCCATGGCCATCGAGCGCGGCAAGCTGGCCAACCTCGTCTTCGAAGGCCACGAGCACTGGGGCTGGCGCGCCTTCGGCCGTATTGCGGCCGCCTTGGAAAACACACCACCGGCCCGGGCCCTGATGGCCATCGAACCGCTTCGCTCGGCCTTCTTCGACGCCGTGGTCCGCAAGGCCAAGACCTCCCTCTGACCGGCGGCCTGACCTTTCGGCCGCAGGCCTCTCGCCTTTCGACATTCTCCCCGAGCCCGGGGAACAGGTCGTACCCCTGGATATATTTTGTGTGGATTTTGACCCCTGGAGTGTTTAAGATAATCTCACTTCAATAAGGAGGTTCGCCCATGAGATCAAGATCACGCCTTCTCGTGCTGGTCATGGTTGTGCTCGCCATCCTGATCGGCGCCTCGTCCGCAATCGCCAAGGAGCGTGTTGTGCAGTTAATGTTGCCGGACTGCTCTTGACCTTTCACCCGTGAAAGGGTCAGTTGGACCCTCACGAACGTCGTGAAAACCGATAAGGTAGAGGTCAATGAATTCACCCACATGGCGATCGTTGCCTTTGATGACGAGAAGGTAACAATCGAACAGATCGTCACGGCTCTTCAAAATGCGGGGTTCCCCCTGGGAGGCCCGCCCAAGTTCCTGAAATAGGGATGAACGCAGACGGGGCGGCGGAAGCGTTCGGGCCGCCGCCCCGGTTTTTATGGCTTGGCCCCTTTTCTTTTCCTTTTCTGCCACGCGCGATAAAGACTCCGAAGGCGGGATTCCCATGGAAGGCTCCACGAGAGAAAAGTTTCTCCACGCCCTGATGCAATACCAGGAAAAATTCGGTCAGGAGAAGGCCGCGGCCATCCAGGAGAGATTCTGGCAGCAGAGGGAGCGGGTCGTCGCGGAAAGCGCCGCGGAAATCGACTGGTTCCCGTCGTGGAAGAAAAATCAGATCCTCGAGTCCCTGCTCGAAAAAACCTACCGGGACTTCATCCTGGAAATGGAGCGCGAGGGCCTGTCCTGACAACGGCATCTTCGTGACGGGCGCGATGCCCCGGCCGCCCGGAGCAATCCCGAGGCCTTGTTGCGTGAAGCCGTCATTTCTTGCCGTTCGGGGGCCCGCGGGAGGTCATCATGGAGTTCAATGTTCTGATCGGCGGGGAGGCCGGGCAGGGGATGTTTTCCGTGGAGCTGGAGCTCACGGAAATCCTCTCGCGGCTGGGGTACCACTTCTTCGCAACCAAGAACTACATGTCGCGCATTCGAGGCGGCCACAACTACCACATGATCCGCGTGGCCGAGAGGCCCGTCCACGCCCTCAGCGGCAAACCGTGGGACATGGTCGTGGCCATGGACAGCGCGGAGACGGAGCGGAGGCACCGGCCGGCCCTGCGAGAGGGCGGCGCCTTCATCGGAGCCGACCGGATCGGGCAGCTCGAGGCGGAGGCGACGAAAACCTTTCAGGACGTCACGGTCACGAGCACCCTGCTCACGGGCCTGATCCTCTCTTTCATCGGCGCGGACCCCGCAGCGGCGCAGGCGGTTGCGCCCGACGAGCCGGCTCGCACGGCTCTGGCGAAAGGCAGGGAGTTTGCCGCCCGCTGGGGGCTGGAGGGCCCGAGAAGCCTGTCCCCGAAGGCAGGCGATCACTGCAAGCTCGACGGAAACCAGGCCCTCGCCCTCGGGGCCCTCCTGGGCGGCTGCCAGTTCGTTGCCGGGTACCCCATGACGCCGGCCACGTCGATCCTGCATTATTTCAGCGCCGTGGCCCCGGAGGTTCCCGTCCATTTCGAGCAGGCCGAAGACGAGATCGCAGCGTTGAACATGGCTCTCGGGGCCTCCTTTGCGGGCCTTCGATCCATGGCGGCCACCTCGGGCGGCGGGTTCGCCCTCATGACGGAAGCCGTCTCGCTTGCGGGCATGACGGAGACGCCGGTCGTCGTGATCGACGCCCAGAGGCCGGGACCGGCGACGGGTCTCCCCACGAGGACCGAGCAGGGAGATCTGGACTTCGTCCTGCACGCCGGCCACGGGGAGTTCCCGCGCGTGATCTTCGCGCCGGGGTCCGTCGAGGAGGCCATCTCGCTTGCCCGCAGGGCCTTCGATGTGGCCGACCGCTGGCAGATCCCCGTCTTCGTTCTGACGGATCAGTATCTCGCCGACTCCGTCCAGGTCATGGAGGGGCGGGTGCCGACGAAAATCCTGAGGCGCGAAACCCCCGTCTTCGGGGCGGGCTACCGGCGTTATGAAATCACGGACAGCGGGGTCTCGCCGCTTACCTACCCCGGGCTCTCCGAGGCCCGCGTGGAAATAGACTCCGACGAGCACACGGAAGACGGCAAGATCACGGAAGATATCGGTTTGAGGGCCCGGATGGTCGACAAGCGGCTCCGCAAATTCGAGGGGTTGCGGCAGGAGGCCGTCATGCCGACCCGCTTCGGGGATCGGCGGGCGACAACCGTCCTCGTGTCGTGGGGTTCGAACCGGCTGATCGTGAACGAGGCCGTCGAGGCCCTCAGGGCCGAAGGGATCGCCGTGTCGTCCATCCACTTCGGCCAGGTTTACCCGCTCACCCCGCCGATGGCCCGGGGCCTTGCACGCAAACGGCTGATCTGCATCGAAAACAACGCCACGGGACAGTTCGAACGATTGCTCCGGCGCGAATTGGGGCTCAAGGCCGCTCACCGGATCCTGCAGTACAACGGCGAGTGCTTTACCGTTGCGGGCCTGGTCGAACGGGTCAGAAAGATCCTGGGCTGACGGAATCGGGGGGTAAGAAAATCCATGAACAGACACGATATCGCCTGGTGCCCGGGATGCGGGGATTTCCCGATCCGGGCCACCCTCGAAAAAGTTCTCCGGGAGTTGCCGGTTGCGCAAAAGGACATCGTCCTCACGTCGGGGATCGGGCAGGCGGCGAAGATGCCCCACTACCTCCCCTACAGCTATTTCAACGGCCTGCACGGCCGGTCGCTGCCGCTCGCCGTGGGCATCAAGCTGGCGCGCCCCGATCTGACCGTCATTGCCGTCTCGGGAGACGGGTGCCATTACGGCGAAGGGGGGAATCACTTCCTCCACACGATCCGCCGGCGCCTGGACATCACGATCCTCGTCTGCGACAACAAGGTGTACGGCCTGACGAAGGGTCAGAGTTCCCCGACGACCGACCTGGGGATGAAAAATGCACTCGACCCCCAGGGGAATCAAAACACCTCGTTCAGCCCCCTGGCGGTTGCCCTCGTGGCGGGGGCGCCCTTCGTGGCAAGGACCTTCGCCGGCGACCCCCAGCACATGGAGACGGTGCTCCGCGAAGCGATACTGTTCAAGGGTCCTTCCGTCGTCGACATTCTCCAGCCGTGCGTGAGCTTCAACAAGGTCAACACGTACGCCTGGTATCGCGAGAGGATTTACAGGATGGAGGAACCTCAGAAGGACCGGTATGAAGCCATCCGGTTGGCGGAAGGCTGGGGGGATCGAATCCCCACCGGGATCTTCTGGCGGGACGGGCAATTCATCTGCAGGGAAGGCAAGGAAATGTTCCGCCGCCACGTCACGGAGTCGGCCGTGGCGAGGCTTCTGAACAAGCCTTGCATCATGATGCGGTAGGGGGAGACAGGGAACCGGATGGAGCGATGTCAAATTTCCGGCACCGGGGCCGCTTGAAGCGACGTATTTCCGTCAGAGACCTCCGATAACGCGCCAGTAGTTTTCGTCCCTTTCGGGCTCGCTCTTCTTCTTTCCCTTCTTTTTCATGGAGAGAAAGATAATGAGGAACACGATGATAAAGGGCTGCTTGCCCGAGCTTTTCATCAGCCGACGGACCAGCGATTTTTCTATGCCGTCCAGAAGCCCCACGAGTCCTGCCGCCGCTGCCTGTGAATTTGCGCACGCCGTGCGTGACGGTATTTATATCTGATAAAATCGTGGGCTTGTAAAGACAAAACAAAAGGGGCAAAAAAAAAGATTGGGTGCCAGGTGAAGGAGGGGAAACTGGCACCCAGAGAGAGATAAATGGGGTTTCAAGTTATCGGATTCGCTTTATATGATATGCAACAAGCGTGACAAAGAGAGCCGCAAATCAAAATATTTCCAGGAAATGATGGGGGATATATATTGATCGCCGAATCGAACGGGGCGGACGGGCGTTATCCAAAACCTTTCAGGCGGAGACAGCAGGGGATGTTCGCCGGGTCATGATAAACGGCAAAACCATAAGGCCCGAAATATATTTGATAATTGCCTGACCAAGAATGGCGGGCCAGACGGGCCCGAAGGCAAGCAGGACAAAGACGAGGGAATCCACCGGGCAGGAGACGAGGTTGGACCAGATGACCCGGGAGGCAAAAGAACGTTTCAAAACGCGGAAAAAGAGCCAGTCCAGGCTTTCGGACACGAAAAAGGCGGCCATCGAGGCGATCGCGATCTCGAGATTGAAAAGCAGCGTGATCAGCGAGGCCGCGATCATCCAGGCCCAGGTGGCCCAGTCTCCCCAGTAACGCTGGACAAAGTCGCGTAATGAAAAGGTTAGTCCGATCCAGACGACCCCGGCCGGAAAGGAGAGGCCGGCAACGGTCACGATCCCGAACCAGATAACGAAAGCATTGCCCAGAAGGATGCTCAGGAGGTAGAGCAACCCCCATATCCATTTTCTCATGGCACCTGTCCTACATTTTTTGTAGGGCTATCTACAAAGAGAGGCTTTTTATTTCATAGAACGCCACCCGATTCAAGGTTTTTCGCCTTGGAGGCGGAGGGTGGATCGCCGGGATTCGACCAGGATGACTTCAACCGGAGCTGCCCCCAAGAGAACCGCGGTGACCGCCGCGGTGATGGAAAAAGACGAAAGGATCCTCATTGCCCGTCGCAAGCGGGGGGATCGCATGGCGGACAAATGGGAATTCCCGGGCGGAAAAATCGAGAAAGGAGAAACTCCCGAGACCTGTCTGCGGAGAGAAATGCGGGAGGAATTCGGCATCGACGTCGCCGTGGGTTCCTTCGTCGGCCGCAGCCTCCATGCCTACCCCCATGGGGAAATCGATCTTCTGGCCTATCGGGTGACCCATCTCTCGGGGGAGTTTCACCTCCATGACCACGAAGAGATTCTGTGGGTCAGGCCCGCCGACCTGAAATCCTACGACTTTTCCGCTGCCGACGTCCCGATCGCGTCGATTCTCATGAAGGAAGCAGGCGCAGCGCCGGCCGGGCATTTCCTCCAACTCGGCGACCTGCGCGTTCACCTGCTGGATCGGGGCTCCGGCAGGCCTCTGCTCCTTCTCCACGGCACCGGGGACAACGCCCGCACATGGGATCTGCTGGCGCCCAGCCTGGCGGAATCCTTTCGGGTGCTGGCCATGGACCAGCGCGGGCACGGCGAAAGCGACTGGGCCGTGCCGCCGGCTTACCGGTGCGAGGATTATCTGCGCGATCTCACCGCTCTGATCGACACCCTCGGCCTGGAGGACATGATCCTGCTGGGGCACTCCATGGGGGCGCTGCATGCAAGCCTCTACACGGCCTGCAACCCCGGCAGGGTTGCGGCCCTCATCCATGTGGACATCGAACCCTTCCCGCCGGACTGGAATCGCAAGTACCTGCTCGGGTTGTACAAGAACCTCCCGGACGACTATGCCTCCCCGGAGGAGTACGCTGAGGAACTCGCCCGGAACGCCCCGTACGCCCGGCGGGAGCACCTGCGCGATCTGGCGTCGAGGGCCCTCGCCCGGAAAGGGGACCGATGGCATCGGACCTACGACCGGGAGATCCTCTCCCGGTTCGACCACTACGACCTCAGGGGCCGCCTGGCCGAAATCCGCTGTCCGACCCTCGTGATCCGCGGCACCGAGAGCCGCGTCCTCGGGCGCGAAGCGGCGGAGCGGATGGTCCGGGCCCTGCCGGCGGGCGAGCTGGCCGAGATCCCGAAGGCGACGCACCCGGCCCATCTGGACAACCCCGGGGCGTTCCGGGAGGCGGTCTTGGGATTCTTGAAAAAGCACGGGCTCCTCTGATACGGATTGTACAAATTGCTGTCTGACACCACAGATGATTTGGCCGGCGCTCGAGCGGGATTGTGATTAGCGAAGTGAGACGCGTTTTAGGTCACCGCTCTTCACGAAGCGGAGCGACCGCGGCGCAAACTGTTTGAGCCCGCAGGGCGAGTTTTTGCGTCCGCAGCGAAGCGAGTGTTAGAGCGGTCTAAAACCGTCTATTCGCAGGAACAATCCCGGGAGAGCGTCCAACGCCGATGACCTTTATGGAGAAGGAGGGACACATGGACGTATTCGAGGCCATCATCGGACGCAGAAGCTGCAGGAAGTTCCAGCCCGAGGCGGTGAGCGACGCGGACATCGACAAGATCCTCGAGGCCGGCAACTGGGCCCCGTCGCCCGCCAACCAGCAGCCCTGGGAATTTGTCGTTATCACCAGCCCCGGCATCAAGGAGCGGATCTTCACCGAGAGCGAGATCTGCAAGAAGACTCTCTTCGAGCGCAGCGGCTGGAAATGGCTGGAGAAATTCCCCATCGACTTCGTGAAGGAAGCCCCCGTCATCATCGCGGTCGTGGGGGACCCGAAGAAGAGCGGCGCCGACCTGTTCCTCGACGAAGGAACCGGACGGGGATACCTGGAGGGCTGCTCGGCGGCCGTCCAGAACATGATGCTCGCAGCCCATGCCCTGGGGCTGGGAAGCCTGTGGTTCTCCCTGTACGAGTCCGCTGCGGTGCGGCCGATCCTCGGGATCGACCCCGGCAAGGACCCCGTCGCCCTGCTCTGCGTCGGAAAACCGGTCTCCACGGCAGCGTCGAAGCGAAAGGACTTTCGTGAAAAAACGTCGTACCTCCGCTAGCGGAGCGAAGCTCGAGCCGGTCCGTAACCTGGTCCTTGTCCTGGGCGACCAGCTCGACCGGCACTCGTCGGCCTTCGACGGCTTCGATGCACGGCTCGACGCCGTCTGGATGGCCGAGGCGGCGGCCGAGGCCGGGCACGTGCCGTCCCACAAGGCCCGGATCGCCCTTTTCCTCTCCGCCATGCGCCACTTCCGTGAGGCCCTCGAAGCCGAAGGGGCGCACGTTCACTACCGCCGTCTCGAGGACCCGGAAAACCGCGGCACCCTGGCGCTGGAACTCGAGGAGGCCGCCCGGCGCCTCGAGCCCCGGAAGCTCGTAATCGTCGAGCCGGGCGAGTGGCGGGTGCGCGAGGACATCAGGACCGCGGCGAAAAAGGCGGGTGCCGATCTCGAGATCCGTCAGGACCGGCACTTCCTCGCCTCCCAGGACGACTTCGACCGTTTCGCCCGGGGAAGAAAGCAGCTCCGGATGGAGTTCTTCTACCGGGAGATGCGCCGCAGGACGGGCCTCCTGATGAAGGGGGGCGAGCCCGAGGGCGGCCGCTGGAATTACGACGCCGACAACCGGGGGGCCTTCCCGAAGGAAGGGCCGGGCAAGGTCCCCGCGCCCGTTTCCTTCCCGCCCGATTCGACCACCCGCGAGGTCATCGAACTGGTGGAACACCGTTTTGCCGGCCACCCGGGAAGCCTCCGGCACTTCGACTGGCCCGTCACCCCGGGACAGGCGGAAGCGGCCCTGCAGGACTTCGTCGCAAACCGTCTCCGGCTCTTCGGGCCCTTCCAGGACGCGCTCTGGACCGGCCAGCCCTGGCTGTACCACTCGCGGCTCTCCTCGTCGATGAACCTGAAACTGCTCGACCCGCGGGAGGCGGTGCGGGCCGCCGCCGAAGCCTACGGGAAGCGGGCTGCGGCGCTTGCCTGCACCGAGGGCTTCATCCGGCAGGTGATCGGCTGGAGGGAGTATGCCCGGGGCGTCTACTGGCGCCACATGCCCGGCTACATGGGGATGAACGCCCTGGAGGCATCGCTTCCCCTGCCGAGGTTCTACTGGACGGCGGACACGGAGATGAGCTGCCTGCGGGAGGTGATCGGACAGACCCTGGAGTACGGCTACGCCCACCACATCCAGCGCCTCATGGTGACGGGGCTCTTCGCCCTCTTGCTGGGGGTTGCGCCCCGGGAGGTCCATCGCTGGTACCTTGCCGTCTACGTCGACGCCGTCGAGTGGGTGGAACTCCCGAACACGCTGGGCATGTCCCAGTTCGCCGACGGCGGCATCATGGCCTCCAAGCCCTACGCCGCCACGGGGAAATACATCGACCGGATGAGCAACTACTGCCGGGCGTGCCGCTACGACCCCGCCCGGACGGACGGGGAGTCGCCCTGCCCCTTCTCCGTCCTGTACTGGGATTTTCTTCTGAGGAACCGGGCGCGTCTCGCCCGCAACCCCCGGATGGGCCTTCAACGTAGAAACGCCGACCGCCTCGCGGCGGCCGAGGCAAAGGCCCTGCGGCGCAGGGCGGACGCGATCCGGCACGAAATCGACTTCCAGGAGTACCGCCCATGATCCACCCCTCGCGCATCCAGCCCCTGAACAGCCGGAGCATCCAGGACGGCCGGTACGTCCTGTACTGGATGCAGGCCTCTCAGCGGGTCGAGTGCAACCACGCCCTCGAGCATGCCGTCCGCGAGGCCGGCCTCCTCCATCTGCCCGTCGTCGTTGTTTTCGGCCTCACCGACCGGTTCCCCGAGGCCAATCTGAGGCACTACGCCTTCCTGCTCGAGGGGCTCGAGGAGGTCCGCAGCGGTTTGCGGAAGAGGGGGATCCGTTTCGTGCTCCGGCACCGATCGCCCGAGCGGGCCGCCGTGGAGCTGGCCGGCGAGGCGGCCCTCGTCGTGGCCGACCGCGGGTACCTGCGCATCCAGCGGCAGTGGCGCAGCCACGTTGCGGCCAACGCCCCCTGCGCCGTCGTGCAGGTGGAATCCGATGTGGTCGTGCCCGCGGAGACGGCCTCGCCGAAGGAGGAGTATACGGCGGGCACCTTCAGGCCCAAGCTGCACAGGGTCCTCAAGGGGTACCTGGCCCCTCTCGAGGCACGGCCGGTCCGTAAGGATTCCCTTTCCCTTCGCCTCGACGTCGATGCCGCGGAGGATTTCGCGGCGTTGGCCGGGACCATGAAGATCGATCGCTCGGTGGCCCCCGTCGAAGGGCTCGCAGGGGGCACGGCGAGCGCCAACCGACTGCTGGAGGCTTTCATCGCCGGGAAGCTCCGCCACTACGGAGACCGGCGCAACGACCCGGGCCTCGACTTCGCGTCGGGCCTCAGCCCCTACCTGCACTTCGGGCAGATCTCCCCCCTGGCCGTCGCCCTGCGCGTCTCGGCGGAAAAGGCCGTCCCCGCCGCAGCGCGCGAGGCGTTCCTGGAGGAACTCATCGTGCGGCGCGAGCTGGGCATGAACTTCGCCTTCTACAACGAGCGTTACGACGAGTACGCAAGCCTCCCCGACTGGGCGAGAAAGACTCTGGCCGAGCACGGGAAGGACCGCCGGGAGTTCCTCTACGACGAGGGGCAGTGGGAACGAGCCGAGACCCACGACCCCTACTGGAATGCCGCGCAGCGGGAGATGGTTCTCACGGGCAGGATGCACAACTACATGCGCATGTACTGGGGCAAGAAGCTCCTCGAGTGGAGCCGGACCCCGGAAGAGGCCTTCCGCACGGCCCTGCGTCTCAACAACCGTTACGAACTCGACGGGCGCGACCCCAACAGCTTCGCCGGGGTTGCCTGGTGCTTCGGCAAGCACGACCGGGCCTGGCCGGGGAGGAAGGTCTTCGGCAAGATCCGCTACATGAACGACGCGGGGCTCCGGCGCAAGTTCGACATGGACACCTACCTCGCGAAGGTGGCCGCTCTGGGCAAAGGGCGTTGACCCCCCAAAATTCCTGTCGACAATTTCTTCCGGGAAGAGTATAAGGCACCCACGAGCGTCGTAGGCCCTGGACCGCTGCGATCGCCGGTGGCGATGGCGGTTTTTTTATGGCGAATCCCCGCGACCTGTTGAACCGATGACCCCCGCACACCCACGCGACCTGATCCGGCTGCTGCTATTCGCCGCCCTGACCCTGGGCCTTGCAGGCAATGCCTTCGCCCAGTCCCCGCCCGAGGAATTCCGCAAGAGCCTCGAGAGGGCCGTCAGATCCGGCGCCGTTCAGAAATCCGTCTGCCCCGGCGCACCGTACTGCAACCCCAGCTCCGTCACCCGGTTTTACCAGATACGGAAATACGAGCCCGCCTGGACGCGGGAAGGGACCCCGCTGCCCGCGGCGGACACCCTGGCGCGGACGATCAGGGCAGCCGATGCCGAAGGGCTGCAGCCGAAGGACTATCACCTCGACCGCATCGAGGCGGCGCTCGGCGAGATCCGCCAGATCCTGGCCCGGAACGAAACACCGGATGCAGGGCGGGCCCTTGCCCTGGAATTCCTCCTGTCCGACGCCTACTTCGTTTACGCGGCCCACCTGCTCAACGGCCGCGTCAACCCCGAGACGCTTCACGAAGACGAATGGACGATCTACCCCTCGCGCTTCAACCTGGCGCGCCATCTCCAGAAGGCCCTGGAGGGAAACGATGTCGAGGGGAGCCTCAAGAGCCTCCTGCCGGCACAGCCGGGCTACGGCCGCCTCAAGACGGCGCTGGTCGTGTACCGGGCACTGGCCGAGAAGGGCGGATGGAGCGTCGTCCCCGGCGACGGCAGGCTCGAGAAGGGGATGAAGAACGAACGGGTGCCCGCGCTTCGCGCCCGCCTGAAGGTCACGGGCGAGATGCCGGCGGCCGTGGACGGGAGCGGCGACGTATTCGACGAGGCCGTCGAGGAGGCGGTCAAGCGGTTCCAGATGCGGCACGGGCTCTACGACGACGGGATCGTGGGCGCCAGGACCCTGAAGGCCCTCAACGTGCCGGCCCCCAGCCGCGTGCGCCAGATCGAGCTGAACCTCGAGCGCTGGCGCTGGCTCCCCCAGAACCTGGGCAACCCCTACATCCT
>JALOPC010000023.1 GCA_025454095.1 Syntrophales bacterium
ACGAGCTGGCAAAACGGGAAGTGGCCCCGCACCTCTACGAGTCCAAGAACGAAGCGCACAAGCACCTGAAGGAGACATGACGGACAGGGCCGGGCTCGAACCGGTTCTGTCGTTCGCGGGGAAGACTGCCCGTCGGCACCCCGCCCCGGCGCCCTTTCCCGATCGTTTTGCTTGCTCATCTCGGCGGCCGTGATCAGGCCGGCCGCCTCCAATGCCGACAGGACGGGAGTGGGGATGAAACGGTCCGTTCAGAAGATGATCGAGGAATTCAGGCTCTACTGGAAGCACTACGTCCTGCAGAGCCTCTTTGCCACCGTGGCGGTGTTCGTCGTGCTCTATTTCCTGAGCCTCCAGAACGCGGTCATCATCGCCTCGCTCGGGGCGTCTACGTTCATCGTGTTCGCCATGCCGGACAATGTCACGGCCAAGCCGCGCAACGTCGTCGGCGGGCACCTCGTGGGGCTGTTCTGGGGGTCCGTGTTTTCCTATGTCCCCCACGCAGCCATGGTCGAGTGCCTCGCCTGTTACGCGCTGGCCGTCGGGCTGTCCATCTTCACCATGGTGGTTACGGACACCGAGCACCCCCCCGCGTCGGGAACCGCCCTCGGGGTTGCCATCACGGGCATGTCGCCCCACGTGCTGGTGGCCGTCGTCCTGGGCATCGTCCTGCTCTCCCTGATCCACCGGTTCTTCAAGCCCTACGGAGAGAAAAAAGTAGAGGAAGAAATCCGGGGCCGGGAAGTCGGGAGTCAGCCGCAAGCCAGCGCGAAAAAATCCCCCTTTCATCCCCCTTTGTAAAAGGGGGACAGAGGGGGATTTTCCTTCCGAGAACCCGTGTCCCGACGCCTGTGCGAAGCGCGTCAGTGCGACTTGAAGAAGTCGTTCACCAGCGTGAGGTACTCCGCCAGCAGCACCTTGCTCACCACGAAGATGTGCCCCACGTTTTTCTCGATGAGGCGGTTCAGGCCGCCGCGGGAGACGCCGATGTTTTTCCCGATTTCTCCCCACAGCTCGCAGGATATGCAGGAGCCCGTCGGGGCGATCGGGTCGCGGGTGCCGCGGTAGCAGAAGATGAGCACGCCGGCCTCGTCGAGGGCGCTCATCCGCACCGGTTTGCCGTCCAGGGCCGGGACGGAGGAGGGCAGCGTGTAGGTGCCTTCCATGAGGGCGTTGCCCAGGAAGAACTGGCCGATCCACTCCCGGTGCGCCCGGGCGGGGAACTTGGTGCCGTGGGTGAGCCAGTAGAGGAAGGGCGCCGAGTCCTCGATGGCGCCGGGCCAGTAGGCGCGTCCGTAGAAACCCATCGACACGGTGTACTGGACGCCGGGCTGGATCTCGTTCATCCCGGCCTCGATCAGGAAGGCGGGCACGTTCACCTCCCCGTAGAGCTCCTTCATGAGCAGGGGGTCGTACTGCTTGCGGATGAGCTGGCGCATGGCGGCATGCCCGCTCTCCCCGTCGTCGAATTTCACGGGTGTCGCCATGACGGCGATCTTCCAGATGTCCATCGGCTCGCCGCGCGCGAGGCACTCCTCGGCCCGCCGCGCGAGATAGGGGAGCATGAGGGTGCCCGCCATGCAGTAGGCCATGATGTAGATGGCGGAGCCGGGGTGGCGTTTCTGGATGATGTCGAGATAGGCGTCGGGAACGGTCTTGCCGTAGAAATCGAGGCCCAGCTCCGTTTCTGCGGGGCCCGGGTCCCCGTGGTCGACCATGTAGACCTCGTAGCCTTCCCGGTGCATGCCCTCGACGACGGATTTCCCCTCGGCCAGGTCGAAGATCTCGGGCTTGTTGATCATCGGGGTCGCCAGGTAGACGATCTTGCCGTTGGGCTCCTGCCCCTTCGGCAGGGGGTAGTGGCGCAGGGTGACCGAGTGCAGCCGCGAACCCTTGATCACCTCGTAGGGCAGGTAGCCGATCTTGCCCCCCATGAACCGGTCGGCGAAGTCGCGGATGTCGAATGCGTTGTGACGCCACAGGGCCTCGACGCGGGCGCGTCCCTCCTCCAGCCAGGTTCCGAGGGACATCCCGTCGCTGCCGTCCGGGTTTTTCTTCATGAAGGGCATGTCGTCGACGGGCTGCTCCGTGATGAGCACCACGAGCGATTTCAGGAGATCCTTCATGGCCTTGAGGCGCGTGAGCCCCCGGGAGTTGTAGGAGAGTTCGAGCCACCGGAACTCCTTCATGCAGTTGCGCAGCAGCTGCTTGCCTTCCTCCGAGGTGGAGACCGCCCGCGCGACGCGCGGGTCGAATTTCCCGTTGCGCATGAAGCAGCTGCACAGGTTGTAGAGCAGCTTCGCGTAGGTCTGGTAGATCCAGCTGTTCATCTCGGCGAAGGCGTCGGGGTTGCGCCCCGCCCTCGTGGCGATGCGGGCCTGCGTCTTGATGGGGCCGGTCAGGGTGTTTTCGATGAGGTTGGCCTGCCACCCCGCCAGCGCGGCAAAGGGGCCGAAGAAGTGGGGCTGGCCCGCCATGGTTTTCAGGATCTCCTGGTAGAGGAAGAGGGACCGGACCTGGCCCCCCGCCAGCTTGCTCTTCCAGGGTACGGCGAGTTTGTAGCCCTCCGCGTTGTCGGCCGGCGTCGTGCCGATCAGGGAAAGAAGTTCCTGGGGAGAAATCCGCTCCGCGCTCGCTTTCTTCATGGGGCCGCTCCTTGCCGGTCAACAGTGCCTGCGTTCAAGAGCCGTTTCCTCGCCGCGGCAGCCGGCTCCCCGTGCGCCGGGCAGACTGCCAATTCCTTCGACATGCAAAAGCCCGACCAACCCGGCCCGCGTGCAGTGGAGTCGAGACCGGGCCGGATGGACGGGCGGCATGGGTTTCACGGTTCATTCCCGGGCGAAGCCCAGGTGGACGATCCGGTTGCCGAGCACGGACATCGCCTGGGGGGGGAAGAAATTCAGCCATCCCCAGCGCTCGCGGTGGTGTTCCAGGACGTTGCTCTCGCCGAGGACTTTCAGTCCGCATCCCCAGGACTCCATGGCCCGGCAGTCGCCCAGGGCCCAGCGGAATTCGAGGCTGCCGCTCGCGATCCTCGACAGGCAGGGATCGTATTTCCCCAGCCCGAGGGCGCAGGGGGCGAGCATCTCCATCAGCATCTGCGCCCCGGGAAAGCGACCGGTCAGGCACGCGAAGACGGAGCGAACCTCCTCTTCGGCGAAGTACATGAAGAGGCCCTCGGCGACGATCAGGACGGGCTGCCGGCCCTGCGTCACGGGCTCGAACGTGGCGGGCTCCGTCACCGACCCGGCGATGCAGCCGTATCGCTTCGTTTCCCGGAAAAAGACCCTGCGCAGCGCGACGACCTCCGGCAGGTCGACTTCGACCCAGCGGATCTCCCCGTTGTCGAGGCGGGAGAAACGGGTGCTGAGGCCGGCCCCGAGGTTGATCACGACGGCCCGGGGGTGCGCGGCGATAAAGGCCGCCGTCGCGTCGTCGAGCAGCTTCGTGCGGACGGCGATGCCTGTTTGCGTCATCCAGGCCCCCTCGAACCTGGAGAAATCGTAATCGAGATTTTCGAAGATCTCCAGGGCGATCGGGTCCCGGATGATCGCGTCGGGGCGCCGCGTCTCGACGGCCCTGGCCCACAGGGGGATCAGCAGGGTTTCGGAAACCCCGGCGAGTCGCACGGGCTCTTTCCACAGCCGGTGAAGGACTGCCGTTTTCATGGCATTCGGTCCCGGTGGGTTGGGTGGCGGTTGAAACGGGGGTTGACCGCGGAACGGGTCCGACGGGTCGGACGTGCCTCAACTCCAGTCCGGGCATGCGCCCCGCAAAACAGGGGCCGACCCGGCAGCAGGTTCAAGCGCGACAACGGGAAAAGCAGACAACGGCACAGCAGATAACTGCTTACTGTGTAACATGGTTTTGCGCATTGGGCAAAGGGTTTGTCGGAGAGGGATTGCAAGGCGCTCAGGGATGTGTCCACCCCCCGGGGGATGAGCCCGGGGGGGTGAAAGGGCAGTGTCGGTCAATGCGTCAGCGGGACATTACTTCTTTGGCGCCTTGGGCGGTGATATCACGGCCTCGCCGTCCACGAGAAGAACACCGTCCTGGTTGACGCACGTCGTTCTGAATTTCACGCGGTTTTTCTCCGCCACTTTCTCCGTGACCTCCACGCGTGCCGTGACGGTGTCGCCGATCCGCACGGGGGCCTTGAACTCCATGAACTGGCTCAAATAAATGGTCCCCGGGCCGGGGAGTTTCATGGCGAACACCGCCGAGATGAATCCCGCCGAGATCATCCCGTGGGCGATCCGGCCCTTGAAGAAGGTGTCTTTTGCGTAGGCCTCGTTGACGTGGGCCGGGTTGAAGTCGCCCGTGACCCCGGCAAAGAGGTAGACGTCCGTTTCGGTGACGGTCTTGGCCATTTCCGCCGCATCGCCCACGTTCATCTCGTCAATCGTCTTCCCGATCATAGGTCCCCCTTGTAAGATATAGGGTATCGGGTATCGGGCATAGGGTATCGGGTCGGAAGAAGATCTCTTACCCCTGGACCCTGGACCCTGAACCCTGGCCCCTGGTTAAAACCAGCTTTTGAAGATCCACACGTTCTCGCGCAGATCCTTCACATCCTCCTTCAGCATCGCGTAGAGGTTCATGTTCTGGATGGCCACGCCCCCCATGTAGGCGATGGCGTTGACGAACTGGATCTCGTCCTCCGTGAATTCCCGGGGCACGGCGCTGTAGAGGCGAAGCACGCCGATCACTTCGTCACGGGACTTGATGGGCACGCTGAGGATCGTGACGATGCCCTCTTCCTTTTTCTCGTCGCGGTACTGGACTCCGGCGTCGGTGGCGGCGTCCTTCACCACCACGGGTTTCCCCTGGAGGGCCTGGGCGATGCTCTTCTCCGCCGAGATGGGGCCCTTCTTGAGGTACTTCTCCGAGAGGCCGTAGCTCGCCGCGAGGCGCAGGGTCACGCGGTTTTCGTCGAGCAGGCGGATCGTGGCCGCCTTGACGTAGAGGGCCTTGGCCACGTCCTCCGTGAGGGTCTGGAGGATCGTCTTGATGTCCGTGCTGGCCGTGATGTTGGCCGCCATGCCGAGGAAGATGCGCGTGGCGTTCCTCAGCCGCTCGATGAGGCAGGCCTTCTGGATCGCCATGCCGCCCTGCTCGGCAAGCACGGTGACGAACTCGATTTCCTTCTCCGAGAAATCGCGGATCTCTCCCGTGTAGAGCGCCAGGCTGCCGATCAGCTCATCCTCCGAGAGGACGGGAACGACAAGGATGGAGCCGATCCCCTCCTTCACCTTGGCCTCCTTGTTCTGGACGCGCTCGTCCTTTGCGGCGTCCCGGTAGTGGATGAACCCGTCCTTCCGGAGCAGTTTCATCGTCGGGGACATCCGGCCCGGCGCCGCGTGGATGTAGTTCTTGGAGAGCCCCGTCTGGGCCACGGCGATGTACTGGTCGTCCGCGTCGTCGCTGGCCAGGAACAGGCAGGCCGCTTTCGCCTTCATCGTGTCGACGGCGGACGTCACGATCATCTGCAGGAGTTTGTCCCGTTCGATCGTCGAGCCAAGGGCCCGGCTTACTTTGCTGATCGCCTTGATGTAATCGTTACGCTCGCTCATAGATCTCCCTCGTCCTTTCCGGAGTTATTCCTCTTCGGCCGCGGGGACGGCCTTTGTCTTTTTCGGGGCGGTTTTCTTCGCTTCGGCGTGCACCGGCTCGGGCGACTCGTCGCGTTCCGTGAGCCAGCGGATGATCTTCGGGCCGAACTGACGCTGCGTCTTGGAACTCACGTAGATGCCGATGTGGCCCGTGTCGAGGCAGAGGTCCTCCTTGTCCGTGCTGCCGATCCTGCTTGTCGTCTGCTCGCAGGCCGCCGGAGGCACGAGGTGGTCGTACTTGCCGTAGATGTTGAGCACGGGCATGGTGATGTTTCTCAGGTCCACCTTTCTTCCGCCCAGGACGAGCTCGTTCTTGATGAGCCGGTTCTCGATGAACATCCATTGGATGAAGTCCCGGAAGGCCTCGCCGGGCAGGTCGGGGCTGTCGAAGATCCACCGCTCCATGCGGACGAAGTTCTCCACGAAGTCCTTGCTGTGGATGTTCTCCATCAGCCCCACGTACTTGTCGATCATGAGCCTCGCCGGGTTGAGCAGCAGAAACCCCAGGTTCATGATGTCGCCGGGGATGTTGCCGTAGGAGGCCACCAGCTTGTCGGGGTCCAGCGAGCGCGCCCAGACGTTCAGCAGCCCCGCGTCGTGGTCGAAGTTTGTCGGCGTCACCGTCAGGACGAGGTTCTTCACCTTCTCCGGGTGCAGCGCTGCGTACATGACGCTCATCGTCCCGCCCTGGCAGATCGCCATGAGATTGATCTGTTCGAGGCCGTTCTCCTCCAGGATGAAATCCACGGCGCCGTCGATGTAGCCGTTGACGTGGTCGTCGAGGTCGAGAAACCGGTCCTTGCGGGTCGGGTATCCCCAGTCGAGCATGTAGATGTCGATGCCGGCGGCAAGAAAGGTCTCCACGACGCTGCGGCCCGGCTGCAGGTCGAGCATCGTCTCGCGGTTGACCTGGGCGTACACGATGAACAGCGGGGTCTTGAGAGACCGCTCCGCCCTGGGCCGGTAGTGCTTCAGCTTGACGCGGTCCTCCTGCCACACGACGTCGTAGGGGGTCACGGCGATGTCCGTCTCCAGCGGGCTCAGGAGGACCTCCTTGGCCCTGCGCACCTGGTCGTAGAACTTCGCCGAGTCGCCGGCCACGCGGGCCATGATCAGCTCGCCCGCCATGATGTAGGGGGCCATCAGCTCGGAGAGTTGGGGCTTCTTATCGCTTGGCATCTCGCTTCACCTTCCTCTCGAGTTCTTTGACTCTCTTCTTGAGGATGTGCAGGTCCTTGTACAGCTCGTCCATGTCCTTGTTGGTGGGGATGGGCAGGTTCTGCAGCAGGTCCATGAAGAACTCCGCCCGGGCTGCCCGGTAGTCGTGGAGGCAGTTGAGCGTTTCCCGCAGCGTGTTCATGTAATCGTCGGAGCGCAGCAGGGCCATGTAGTGGTCCTCGAGCTTCTGGATCCAGAGCTGGTAGAGGCCCCGCGAGTCCTTGATCGCCGCCTTGCCCTCTTTCTCCAGCTTGGCGATTTCCTCCTGGACCGCATAGTAGGACTTCTCCACGGGGATCATGAGCAGCTGCAGGAACTCGGTGAGCGCCGACTGGTAGTCCGAGGCCTTCTCGATGGCCTTGTTGAAGCGCTCCTGGTAGTAACGGTTCAAGCCCAGCTGGGGAACGTTCAGGATCTTCCGGAAATCCTCCGCCTGGCCTTCGTAGAAGGTCCTCGTCATCTGCTTGACGATCTCGGCCATGTTCTCGGGCTCGCCCGTGGCCGTCGCGCCCGTCATCTCCGCCCACTGCTTCTGGAGCTTGATGGAGTACCCCCAGAAGGGCTGGAGCATCTTGACCATCAGATCCGGGATGGATTTGGCGCTCTGGAAATCGCCGGGTTTCGGCGTGCCCGCGATGGAGGACAGGGCCTGGAAGAATTCGAGGAGGCCCTTCCCGATCTCGTCGGGGGTCGGCTGCTTCGCCGGTTCCCCGTCGCCTTCGGGCGCTGCGTGGAGGGGGGCCTGCCAGGCCTGTGCGGTTCGCTTCACGGCCTCTTCCCAGGCGCCTACCTGGCTCTTGACCCAGTCCGCGTACACGACGTTTTGCGCGCTCTGTTGAGACTTCTCCTGTTCGCTCATGGTCTACCCTCTCTTTTTCGACGCTTCGGGCGCGTGGTGATCCGATGATTTCCTGCCCGGCTTTTTCGCCTCGTAGAGCTTCCCGTAGGAAGCCATCAGGGCTTGAAACTGCTCGGCCTGCCTGTTCATGAGCCCCTCGAAGCCCTTCACGACCTCGGCCGGGTCCATGTCCCTGGCGCCGGCTTTCTTCTTCCCCCGCCGCAGGGCTTCCTCGAGCTCCGCGGCCTTTTCCTTCAGGGCTTCGTGCTCCCGCGCCAGCGCTTCGTAGTCTTCCCGCGGAACCATGCCCATGATCCCCATGAACTCCTGGTAGGATTTCATGAAGTCCGCGGCGGCCTTCGTCCACATCTCGGCATACGGGGTGGAGGGGTCGGGCTTTTGGTCGAGACCGTAGAATTTCTGGAAGAGGGCGAGCTGCTGTTCGAAGGTCTTGACGCCTTCGCTTGCGAGGCGGTTCAGGTTTTCGACCTGTTCCTGCCCCTTCGCGGCACGGATCAAAAAGTTGCCCCAGAACTCGAGGAATTTCCTGTCCATGGAAGAAGTTCCCCCTTTGGTGGTGTGGAGCGGGAAGGCAGGGCACATGCCCGGGTCACGCCCGGGCCTGTTTCCTGCCGTCTCAGGTGAAGCCTTCCGGGATGCCGTCCAGGTCGAGCTGGAAACGGACGGGCCCGCGGTATCCTTCCTTGAAACACCGGTGCAGGGCGCACTCGGAGGTCGGCAGGGACCAGGACGTGGCGATGGCGCCGTGCCCTTTGGGAAACACGGTGACCTCGACGTCGATGAAGTCCGCCGGCGCGAGGGCCGCTTCCCGGTCGACGAGATCGTCCTCCGCGGCGTAGCAGAGCAGCCAGGGGATGCCCTTCTCCTTGAGCCGCTTGAAATTCAGGGGACGGCCGAAAAGGGTGACCGGCAGCGTGCCGTCGCCGGCGACGGGCTTGGTGAAGGAGTCGAAGCTCAGCTGGGTGATCCCGATGGGCAGGTCGTTGCGCTCGTAGATGAGCCAGTAGTTCAGGGCCGCGGCCGTGGGGGTGATCCGGATGTGGTCGAGGTCCTCGCGGTTGAACAGGGTGAGGTCGCGGTAGTAGGTGAAAATGGGCGCTTCCCGCTCCATGCTCTTGAGCTTGTAGACCCAGCTCATGACCTTGCCGTCCACGATCCGGTTGCCGTTGGGCAGCGTCTTGCCCGCGTAGCCCAGGTCCCGGAACCGGGGGGGGATGTGCTCGAGGTATTCCACGAGGGCTTTGCTGCGCGTGCCGTCCATCGGGGCGACACAGGTGGCGAAGGCGTCCACGAGCCCGTCGAGCTCCCCGGACAGGAGGTTGAGGGCTGCGACGAATCCGCCCTGGCAGAACCCGTTGAGGGTCACCGGTTTGCCGTGGCGCCCGAGGATGACCTCGCAGAAATGCTTCATATCGAGACAGTCGTCCTCGCCGGTCATGGTCTGCACGGCCGGGTTGGTGTGGATGTCCTTCATGATGCGGATGTACGTCGGGATCCCCTGGTTGGCGAAGCAGTGCGTGTAGCTCTTGTTCTCGCCCGGCAGGAAGCCGAGAATCGACGCCCCCAGGACGTAGGGCGGGATGATGAGGACGGGCTTTCCTCCGGGGCGGACCTCCGCGCAGCCCTTCCAGGGCAGCACCTGGTAAAGGGTGAAGCGGTCCGTCTCGGCCGCCTTGACGTACCCGCCGTCGTCGAAGTGGAACCCGAAATGGGGCTCGATGTCCCGGATGGCTTTCGGGTACTCGTGCGTGAGCAGTTTGACGAGATGAGAGAGGCGCTCCGCGTGCTGGGCGATGTCCTCTCCCTCGCGGTCAAACAGGGTGTTGATCCAGGCCGAATGCCGCCGCTGCATCTCGCGGGCGTGAAACCGGTTCATCGACCGCACCGTGCTGAGAAGGCCCTTCCTGGCGATCTCCATGTTGAAGTGCAGCAGCTCGAGATAATCCCGGGCCGTCTCCTGCGGCTGATGCTCGACGATCTTTCTCTTCTCGGTGCGCTGGAAGGAGTTGAGCGCCACCCAGTAGGGGGCCATGAAGTCGAAGTAGTAGCTCGCCACCCCGTTGACGTAGGTCTGCGAGGCCTTGAGCAGTTCCGCCGAAGACACAGCCATTTTCAGGCCGACCTCGGCGGGCTTCAACGGCAGATTGAACAGGGTCCCCATGAGGTCCCTCGACGGCACGCGCATGTAAGGATACATCGTCGCCCGCTCCCTCCGTCCGATCGATCGATCCGGAACCCCGGACCGCCCGTTACTTTTTGTCCTGGAAGAAGGCTTCCATCTTCTTGAAGTTGTCGTCCACGAGCTTCTTGTAGTCGTCGTAGCCCTTCTTGTACATCGAAGCCCATTCCTTGGCTGCCTTCTTGCCTTCCTCGGACATCCCCGAGGCCTGGTCGATGTAGAGGTTGATAACCTTCTCCATCTGCTCCTGGAGCATGTTCATGTTCTTGAAGGCGTTCTCGTAGGCGGATTTGTTGAAATCGATCATCTGCTTGAGCATGTCTTTGGGCTGCATCATGTCATCCCTCCTTGACGGAATCGGCGGGTTGTTACTTCGCGGACTTCGCCGCCTCGGCGAAAAAGTCCTCGACCTTCTTGAAGCTCTCGTCCACGGCGACTTTGAAGTCCTCGCCGCCCTTCTTGTAGGCCTTGATCCAGTCCTGAACGGCCTTCTTTCCCTCTTCGGGGAAGCCCTGCGTCTGGTCCAGGTACATCTCGACCATCTTCTGGCTCTGCTCCTGGAGCATCGTCATGGCGTTGTAGGTGTTCTCGAAGGTCGACTTGTAGAAATCGAAGGTCTGCTTGACTACTTTCTTCGGGTCCATGGGAACTTCCTCCTCGGGTGTTTGGGTTGTTGTGAGGCGAATATAGCCCGTCCGAGGGAATTTGTCAAGACAAAATGTTGCAACGCAACAAAAATATTGTGCACAGCCTGATTTTCAATAATATTTATATATTACGATATATTATATTTATTTGCGGCTGCAAAAGCTGCTCGCCGTGCCGGGCTTTATGTCGCAGTGTAGCATCGCGGGGCGCCCCGGCAGGGGCATTCGTCGCAGGCCGGGGGACGCGGGAAATTTCTCCTGCAGCGGTTTCGAGCGAGCGGGGGGCGCGGGAGGCAGCCGGAACGTGTGAGGTTCAATGAAAGTGCGGCGCAACATCAGGTGTCCCCGCATCTCACGGCAGAACTGTACATGAAATTGGCGCATCCTGGCAACGATTAAAAACGCGCCTCACCGGTCGCTGCGCTCGAGAAGAAAGCGGATGATCCGGCTGTAGTAGCGGTCGAGCACGGTGCGGGAACGGAACAGCCCCATGTGGCCCGCGTCGCAGCACAGGACGAGCCTGTCTTCGGGGTCGACACCCTCGATGAGGTCCACGTGGCCGATCGCCTGCCCGCAGGGGGCGATGTTGTCCTGCGTGCCTCCCAGGGCCCAGATGGGGACGGTTGCGGGGTAGTCCTTCACGCCGATCCGCCGCCCCTGGATACCCAGGGTGCCCCGGACCAACTCGTTGCGGACGAAGACCTTCTTGTAGGTGTCGCGGAGAAAGCTTGCCGGAAAATCGTGGCTGTAGTTGTACCACTGGTAGAAGGCCATCTGGCGGTTCGCAGTCTCCTCGTTTCCGTCCCTGAGGTCCGTGAGGAGCTTTTTCAGGTTGTCGAAGTGCTGGGGCATGCCCAGGATGTAAAACCCGAGGACCTGCAGCCGGCCGTCGTAGATGGCCCTGCCTTCACCGGGCAGGCCCTTCGGGACCCGGCTTCCCAGGGCCGTGGTGAGCAGGTCGATGTAGGGTTCGCCCATGGCCCTCGCGAAATCCGAGAGGAACCCCCGTTCGGCGTCGGTGTTCATGGGGGCGCCCGCCGAACCGAAGGTCTTTCCGAGATGCGGGTAGAGGATCAGCGTCGTCATCAGGAGCGGTCCCGGCTGGCAGACGGCGACGAGGTGCGCGGGGTGTCCCGTCTTCTCTTTCAGGGTTTCCAGGATGGTCCGGTACTGCTCCACCTGGCCCTCGAAGTCTTCGTGGTGCCTCTTGCCCTCCGTGTAGAGGGGGATTTCCTGGGCGCATGTCTGCTCCACGATCGCCATGCGCGTCAGGCCCGGACGTCGTGCCCCTCGCCTTTCGAGATGTCGATGAGCCGCATGCCCGGGAGATCGACCAGCACCTCTCCCGCTTCATTGAAACATTGGCAGGGCGGCGCTTCGCAGAAGAGTTTCAGAAATTCGGCCTCGCCGTGCCGCGTGCGTTCGTAGCGCCGGGCAGGCATGGAGAGAACGTCCGCCATCGCCCTGGCCATCCCCCGCTCCATCCCGTCCAGGCTGTCCGCCAGGAGACCGGCGGGACGCTCGACGAGCGTGCCCGTGATGAGAAAACGCCACATCTCGAGGCCGATGCTGCTCGCCGCGGTGAGCGAGTCGAGCCAGAGAAGCGACCAGCGGTTGCCGAGGCTGACCATCTCGGCGGACAGGTCGAGTGACGACCGGACCGACTTCAGGGA
>JALOPC010000024.1 GCA_025454095.1 Syntrophales bacterium
CGCAGCCCCCGCTCGAGCGCTTGCTGCGCGAAGCCCCGTATGGCAGCCGTCTGACGGACGTCGTGATGGAACCCGCCGACAAAGGCGACGTGTTCTATCGTCAATTGCTGTACGCGCAAGGCGGCCCCTTGTGGCTGGAAGAGGCCTGGCAGAGACATTTTCAGAACCTTCGGGACCTGCGCCGGCTTGCCGAAGAAAACGGTGCCGCACTGGTCGTCGTGCTGCTTCCGACCCGGGAGCAGGTCAACGAACGTTCCCGCTCCGGAGAGTTTCTGGCAAACCATGAGCGTCTGCTCGCATTTCTCGGGCACGAGGGAATCCCGTTTGTCGATCTTCTCGGTCCCTTGCGGGAGGTATCCTCGCGTGCCTTGGGTCGAGGGGCGGAAAAAGCTCCGCTGTACTGGCGAACGGACTCACACATGGGTCCAGTCGGGGACCATCTGGTCGGACTCCATGTAGCGCGCAGGCTGATCGCGGAGACCTTCGTCCAGATTCCGGATCGAGAGGATCGTCTGAACAGACTCGACAAGGCCATTGAAGACTGCTGCGCGAATCCGCCCCGAGGTGTCGGAAACGGAAGGGAACCCCTGTGAACGACGCGCGTTCCTGCAAGGCGGGAGCGGTGCGTCCACTGGTATGCTTCTTGCTCTAACGTGTTGAGATTCACGGAAATTTTCGCACAGACGACAGGAAACCTCTGCGGCCCATGGCAACGCATCGGGATTGCATTCTCATCGTCCTCGTCGCCGGGATCGGCGACCTGATCCTTGCCTCGAAGGGCATCCGCGCCATCCGGAACGGGTACCCGGAGGCGGAGATCCACCTGCTCACGAGCACCGATGCGGCACCGCTTGCAAGGCATTACCCCTATGTCGACCGCGTGTGGCCTTTCCCGATCCGGGAGCTCCGCAGCAGCAAAGGGAGCGCGTGGGCGGTGCTGAGTCTCATCCTCCGGCTTCGCCGGTTCCGTTTTCGCCTGGCGGTGAATCTCTACAGTGTCGAGTCCGCCGCCGGGGCGCTGAAGATGGGCCTGCTGTTCCGGGCGATCCGCGCGCGTCAGAGGGCGGGCCATGACCGCAACGGGTTCGGCCTCTTTCTGACGAAACGGATCGCGGCGGGGACTTTTCTTGCAGACCGTCATTTCTCCGAGGCCGTCCTGGAGGCAGCCGCGGCGGCCGGAGGGGTTCCCGACAGCAAAGGGGTCGACGTGTTCTGGGACCGTGCCGTCGAGAGCCGTTGGAACGGGCTCTTCCCGGATTCCCGCGAAGCACCGGGCTCACCTGTCGTGGGCATCAACCCGGGCAGCGACCGATCTCTCAAGCGATGGGATTCCGGGCGGTTCAGCCGCGTGGCCGACCGGCTGGTCGAGAGCGAGGGGGCCAGAATCATTCTCCTGGGCGGCCCCTCGGAGACACAGGTTGCCGGCGCCGTCGAGCGGGGGATGCGGCACCCGGTTGTCAATCTGTCCGGGACGCTGAGCCTGGACGACCTGGCCTTCGTCATCAGCCGTCTGGACCTGCTGGTGACCAACGACAGCGGGCCCATGCACATCGGCGCCGCGGCGGGAACGCCGCTGGTGGCCCTGTTCGGACCTGCCCTGCCCGGGCAGTTCGGCCCCTGCGCACCGCCCGCGTGCAGCAGGCTCATCTGGCACGAGATCGGCTGCCGCCCCTGCCCGCAGGACGGCTGCCCGCAGCCGCGCTGCATGGACAGGATCACGGCCGAGGAAGTTTTCGACGGCTGTCGCGGGCTGCTCCGGGCGCGGACGCGCCCGAAGGAAGCAATGACCATGGGAGGAGTTTCATGAGCACGAGCAACCCGGCCATCCGGGCCGGCTTCGAGCGGGTCTTCGTCGAACTGCCCGGGAAAACGGTTTCCTACCTGAAGTGCCGGAGCGCGATCCGGCAGCTCCGGGACGTCTCCGGACACAAAGCCGCCCTGGAGAGGGTGTTCTCCCCGGCCATGCGCTTCATCCGGCCCCTGCAGAGCCGGGCGGAACTGGAGGCGTTGCTCGGGGAAGTGGCTCGTCTCAATCCGTCGACGGTGGTGGAGATCGGTACGGCCTCCGGGGGGACGCTCTTCATGCTCACCCGTGCGGCTGCGGACGACGCGAAACTCGTCAGCATCGACCTTCCCGGCGGGGCCTTCGGCGGCGGCTACCCGGTGTGGCGGGCCCCTCTGTACCGTTCCTTTGCCAGGCCCGGCCAGCACGTCCATCTGCTGCGCAGGGACTCGCACGACCCGTCCACCCTGGAGGCACTGCAGGATGTCCTCGGGGGCAGGAGGGTGGATTTCCTGCTCATCGACGGGGACCACACCTACGAGGGGGTCAAACGGGATTTCGAGATGTACCGGGCGCTCGTCCGTCCCGGCGGCATGATCGGTTTCCACGACATCGTTCCCCACTCCGAAGAGAGCGGCTGCGAGGTGAACCGGTTCTGGCTGGAGATCCGCAGGTCCTGCGATTCCGTCGAGTTCGTCGAGAACTGGCAGTCGCGGTTCGGCGGCATCGGCCTGCTCCGGTCGTATCGACCCGTAACGCATTGACGGACCGCCATGGGCCACAGCGCGTGAAGATCACCGCCGTCATCGTCACCTTCAACAACCCCGGGATGCTCCGCGATCTCCTGGAAGACCTGCAGCGGCAGAGCCTCCGGCCGCACCGCGTCATCGTCGTGGACAACTCCCCGCGGCGGGCGGCGGATGCCGCCTGCCTGCCGGTGCCGGGGATCGAAACCGTGCAAATGGCGGCCAACGAGGGATCCGCCGGCGGGTTCCACGAGGGGCTGCGGCTGGCCCTGGGCGGGGCCGATGCCATATTGACCCTCGACGACGATGTCCGGATGCCCGCCGATGCCGTGGAATCCCTCTGCCGGGGTCTTCGGGATCTCGAGGAGCGTGAAGCCTGTGTGGGCGCCGTGCGGGCCGTCGGCCCGAACCACCCGGACCCTGTACCCACCCCCATTGCGTGCTTCGCCTGGCGGGGGACGCTCATGAGGGCCGAGGCCGTGAGGCAGGCGGGGCTTCCCCGGAAGGACTACTTCCTCTATGCCGACGACGCGGAGTACGCGCTCCGCATGGCCGCCCGCGGTTGGCGCTTCTTCTGGGTCCCCGCGAGCCTGATCGTGGAGCGGCGAAAAGACGACAAGCAGCAGCTGCGCGTCTTCGGGCGCGACGTGACCTGTTATGCCGAGGCGTACCGGTTCTACTACGCCGTACGAAACTCCGTCCACGCCTTCCGCACCCACGGGCGCCGCTACGAACTGCGGAAGACGCTGGCCTACGCCGCGAAGATGGCTCTCCTGCTGCCGTTCGTCCGCACGGGCGAAGGCGGCAGGGCGAAGGCGATCCTGCGGGGCGTGCTCGACGGCTTCCGGTCCAGGCTCGGGAAACGTGCGGAGTATCACCCCGCCGAGACCCCGGCCGAAACGGTGCTGCGGCCCTCGGAGGCCTGGCGATGAGCGAACCCGTCGAGTCCCGCCGGTGTCCCTACTGCCTGAGAGAGGCATCGCCCGGCCTCGCCGCGGGCGGGTGGCGGTTTTTCCAATGTTCGAACTGCCGGCTCGTGTTCCGTGACGGCCTCGATGTGCCGGAAACCGTTGTCGAGGAACGCCGCTACTACGAGGACGATTATTTCCGGGAGCTGGCCTGGGATCAGCTGGAAGGCTACCGCGACGGCATCTACCGCGAGGCGCTCGACCGGATCGAAGGGCAGGTGGGGCGCGGGCGCCTGCTCGACGTGGGCTGCGGCTGCGGGTTCTTCCTGCGCGAGGCGCTCGCGGGAGTCGATCGACTTTCTCCGAAGTGCGATCGGAGACGTGGGGATCCCGGGAACCCTGGAGAACTGCGACCCGGGCGAGCGCTACGACGCCGTTACGATGATCAACGTGCTCGATCACCTCGTTGATCCCTGGAAAGATGCGGCGAGAGCGGCCGCTCTCCTGAGGGAGGGGGGCGTGCTGTACGTGAGAGTGCCCAACGGCCCGTTTCACCGCGCGCTCTTCCGGCTGATGAAATCCTCCTGCGGCCTCAACGGAAGCGCCGGGCGGGTCGTGGTGTTTCACAATTACGCCCTGTCGGCGGCCTGGCTCGCGAAGATGCTCGCCGATCGGGGGTTTTCCCCCGTCGAGATCCGCAATGCCGGCCTCTCCGAATTCAACGGCTATCGGCGGCAGACGGGGCGGGCCCGGGCTCTGCACGCGTTGCGTCGGGCGGTGTGGCGCGGGGCGAAATCCGCCGAGCGTCTCAGCGCCGGCAGGCTCCTCTGGGGGTCCTCCCTGGAGGTGACGGCGCGAAAACAAAAGGATGCGGTCTGAACAGCATGTGCGGGATCTGCGGAGCAGTAACGACAAACGGCAGCCGGATCGACGAAACGGTCCTGCGGCGCATGACCGACGTCATGACCCACCGGGGCCCCGACGAGTCGGGGGTCTACCTGCGGCAGGCTCCCGGGCTGTCGGTGGGGCTCGGCCACCGCCGGCTCTCGATCATCGACCTCTCCGAGGCGGGCCGGCAGCCCCTGTCCAACGAGGACGGCACCGTGTGGCTCGTCTTTAACGGGGAGATCTACAACTACCTGGAGCTTCGAAGGGAACTGGAGGGCAAGGGCCACCGCTTCCGCTCCCATACGGACAGCGAGGTCATCGTCCATCTCTACGAGGAGGAAGGCACGCACTGCGCGCGGCGGCTTGCGGGCATGTTCGCCTTCGCCCTGTGGGACCAACGGGCGGAGACGCTCGTGCTGAGCCGCGACCGCATCGGCATCAAGCCCCTGGTCTACCGGCACGACGGCGGCACGTTCCTCTTCGCCTCGGAGATCAAGTCGATCCTGCAGCACCCCGGCGTGGAGAAACGGATCGACTGGCAGGCCCTCGGGCTCTACCTCACGTTCAACTACATCCCCGCCCCCTGGAGCATCTTCCAGGGCATCCGCAAGCTCCTGCCGGGGCAGACCCTCTGCTTCCGGGGCGGGACGGTCAGCACGGGCGAATACTGGAACATCGACCGCGAAGGGCCTGCGGGCCGCGGCGAGGCGGGTCTCGAGGAGCAGAAGGCGCTCCTGTTCGAGACCCTCGAGGCCTCCGTGCAGCGCCACATGGTCGCCGACGTCCCCGTGGGGGCCTTTCTCAGCGGCGGCATCGACTCGAGCATCGTCGTGGGGCTCATGGCGAGGCATTCCCCGCGGCCCGTGCAGACCTACACCATCGGCTTTGCGGACATGCCGCTTTTCGACGAGCGCTCCTACGCCCGCGAGGTGGCCCGGTTTCACGGCACGGAGCACCGGGAGATCGCCCTCACCGCCCGCGACGTCCTGGAGGCGGTCCCGGCGGTCCTCGAATCCTTCGACGAACCCTTCGCCGACTCCTCGGCGCTGCCCACCTATATCGTGTCCCGCGAGACGGCGAGAAGCGTCAAGGTGGCCCTCTCGGGCGACGGCGGCGACGAACTCTTTGCCGGCTACCGCATGTACGCGGGCGAGCGGTGGGCCTCGCTCTATACCCTCATCCCGGGCGCCCTGCGCCGGGGCCTCATCGAACCCCTGGCCGCTGCGCTGCCCGATTCCCGGGAGACGCTGCTGACCGATTACGCGCGCCGGGTGAAGAAGTTCGTGCGGGGGGCGGGGCAGCCCTTCGAGCGGCGGTTTCTCGCGTGGAACGAGATCTTCGACCGCGCCGCGAGGGAGGAGCTCCTCCGGAAGCGGCCCGAGGTGTACATGGACCTGGGCGAAGAGATAGTCCGGGAGAGGCTCCGGGAGCGAGACGACGACGCCGTCAACCGGATGCTCTACGCCGACGTGAAGGAATCGCTTCCCGGCGACATGCTCAAGAAGGTCGACCACATGAGCATGCTGAACTCCCTCGAGGTCCGCGTGCCTTTCCTGGATCACCGGGTGTGCGAGCTGGCCTTCTCCATCAGCGGGGGCCGGAAGCTGCGCAACGGCCGGGGGAAGGTCATCCTCGTGGAAACCTTCAAGGACCTTCTGCCGCCCATGCTGCACAACCGTCCGAAATGGGGCTTCGAGATGCCCATTTCGGCCTGGCTGCGCAACGAGCTGGGAGGGATGATCGACGAGACGCTCGAGACGGGACGGCTCAGCCGCCAGGGGATCTTCGACGCGCAGGCCGTCGCGCGGCTCGTCGCGGAATTCCGCGAGCGCCGCAGGGACCCCTCGTGGCAGCTCTGGAACCTCATGGCCTTCCAGGTCTGGCACGAAAAATACATGGCAGGAAGCGCATGAGCAAAATCCGCGTCATCCACGTCATCACCCGTTTCGACAAGGGCGGCTCCGCCGAGAACACCTGCCTCACCGCCCTGGGGCTCGATCCGGAGACCTATGAAATCGAACTCGTGGTCGGGGCGTCGGAGGAATCCGACATGGGGCCGGAAGAGCGGGCCTGCGTCGCGGAGAACCTCGAGCGCCTCCGGGCCCGGGGGGTCAAAATCCTGACCCTGGCGGAACTGGTGAGGCGGGTGAGCCCCGTCAACGATCTGGCCGCCCTGTTCAGCCTCTGGCGGCTCTTCCGCCGGGAGCGGCCCCGCATCGTCCACACCCACACCTCCAAGGCGGGCATCGTCGGCCGCTGGGCGGCCTGGCTGGCGGGGGTTCCCGTCGTCATCCACACCCCCCACGGGCACGTCTTCTGGGGGTACTTCGGGCCCGCGAAGACCCGCTTCTTCGTCCTCCTCGAGAAACTTTCGGCCCTTGTCACGGACCGGCTTGTCATGCTCACGGAGCAGGAGCGGATCGATCACCTGCGCGTCGGCATCGCGCCCGCGGAGACGTTCGTCACGATCCACAGCGGCGTCGACTTGGTTCCCTTCGCGGCGGCGAAGGCTGCGAGGGACGAGGCCCGACGGAGCCTCGGCATCCCGGAGGGGGCTTTTGCCGTCGGCACCGTGGGACGGCTCACGGCCATCAAGGGCCCCGAGGTCCTGATGGCTGCGGCGCGTGCGGTCGTCGAACGCCGCCCGCAGAGTGTGTTCGTCTTCCTGGGCGCGGGCGAGATGCTCGAGGCGCTGCAGGCGCGGGCCGTAAAGCTGGGGATCGAGGGTCATGTGCGCTTTGCAGGGTGGCGCCCCGACGTGGCCCGCATGATGAGCGCGCTGGACTGTTTCGCCTTCCCGTCGATCAACGAGGGGATGGGCAAGGCCCTCGTCGAGGCGATGGCCCTGGAAAAACCCGTCGTCGCGAGCCGCGTGGGCGGCATCATCGACCTCGTCGACGACGGAGTCAGCGGCTTTCTCGTTCCGCCGGCAGACCCGCAGGCGCTGGCCGACCGGATTCTTTTCTTCCTGGAAAACCCGGAAACGGCGCGCCGCATGGCCGCGAGGGCCGCCGGGACGGCCGCTGCCTACAGCGCCGCGGCCATGGTCCGGAAGATCGAGGCCCTCTACGCCGCTGGCAAGGGTTTTGCTCATTCAGGAGCGAAGGAGAAAATTCCTCTTCGGGGGGCGTCCCATGGGTCTGAAAAAAAAGACCGTCCTGCTGATCTTTGCGATCGTGTTGCCGGCGATTCTCGCGGCATGGCCCGTCGCGGCCGCCGATCCCCAACCGGAGGCGAGGCCGGACGCAAGACCTGCGCTGGGCCTCATCGACCTGCGGTCGAACTTCAGCGACGGCGCATACGACGTGGAGACCCTCGTCCGGATGGCGAAGGAGCGGGGATTTTCCGTCGTCGTCATCAACGACCACGACCGCATGGCCATGGAATACGGGCTGCCCCCGCTTCGCAACGTCGTCAAGAAGCGCGAGGAAAAAGGCTCGATCAACCGCTGGGGCGCGGCTTCCTGGCTGAGCGCCATCCAGGAGGTGGAGAAGAAGTACCCCGACATGATCGTCATCCCGGGCACGGAGACGGCGCCCTTCTACCATTGGACCGGAAACCCCGTCACGGGGGATCTCACCGCCTGGAACCACGAGCGGCGCATTTTGACGGTGGGGCTCGACAGTCCCGAAGACTACCAGTCGCTCCCCGTGCTGCACAACGGGTTCACGACGCGGTGGGTGAACCTGGCCCTGCCGGGCATCTTCGCGTTCCTGGCGGCCCTCGCGGTGGGCGCGTTCATGATCCGCTGGAAGGGCCCCTACCGATTCGCCGGCATCGCCGTGGTCGCGCTGAGCCTTGTTTTCCTCGCCAACAGCGACCCATTCCGCAGTTCGCCCTTCGACCCCTACAGCGGGCACCCGGGGATCGCCCCCTGGCAGCTGCTGATCGACGACGTGCGCGGCAAGGGCGGTCTCACCTTCTGGAACCACGTGGAAACGCAGTCGGGCGTGCGGGACATGGGTCCCGTCAAGGTCAACACGGCGCCGCACCCCGAGGTCCTGGACGAGTCGAAACACTACACGGGCTTTGCCGTCCTGTACGGCGACACCGTGACGGTCACCGAGCCCGGCGGGCTGTGGGACCGGGTGCTGTCGGACTACTGCCGGGGGTACCGCGAGCATCCCGCCTGGGGCATCGCCACGGCCCACTACCACAAGGAGGGCGAGGCCGGCGAGCAGCTCGGGAATTTCCAGACGGGCTTCTTCGTCGAGAAGCTCTCGCGCAAGGACGTCCTGGAGGCCCTGCGGACGGGAAAGACGTATGCCTACCGGGGTTCGTACCCGACGTTCGCCCGCCTCGACGAGTTCTCCGTCTCCTCGACGGACGGCGGCAAACGGGCCATCTCGGGCGAGCAGATCGTCCTGAAGGGAAACCCCGTCATCCGGATCCGGATCTCGGGGGATGCCGAATCCGCGGCGCCCGTAAGGGTCCGGCTGATTCGCTCGGGCGAGCTGGTGAAGGTCTTCGAGGGGCCGCTGCCCCTGGAGGTCAGTTACGAGGACGAGTATTTCAGGCCCGGCGAGCGCGCCTTCTACCGGATGGACATGCAGGAGCGCGGGACCCTGGTGTCGAACCCCATCTTCGTCGACTACCGCATGAATCTCGAGGTGAAGCAGGCCACGGGGGGCTGAGCCTTTCGCGTAACAGGGAATTGCGATGATCGTTTCCGTACACCAGCCGCAGTACCTGCCCTGGCTGGGCTACTTCGACAAGATCGACCGGGCGGACGTATTCGTCCTGCTCGATACGGTTCAGTACAAGAAGAACGAGTGGCAGAACCGCAACCGGATCAAGACGGCCCAGGGCCCGCAGTGGCTCACGGTGCCCGTCACGTACCGCTACCCGCAGCGCATCTGCGAGGTGGGGGTCAACGGCTGCGAGCGCTGGCAGCACCGGCAGCGGCAGGCCCTGGCCACGAATTACCGCCGGGCCCCCCACTGGGGAAGCCTGGAGGAGCTCTTCGAGGACGTCTTCTCGCGGAGCTGGGAGTCGGTCGCCGCGCTCAACATCCACGTCGTGAAGAGCCTGGCCGCCGTCCTGGGGATCGCAACCCCGATGTACACGGCCTCCGAGCTGGGCTCGTTCCCCGAGGACCCCGACGAGCGCCTGATCGCGCTGACGAAGCACTTCGGGGCGGGGATCTACCTGGCCGGGTGCGGCGGCCACGAGTACATGGACCTGTCGAAGTACGAGCGGGCGGGCATCGAGGTCGTTTTCCAGGACTACCGGCATCCCCGGTACGACCAGCTCTTCGGGGAATTCGAATCCCACCTGTCCGTCGTCGACCTGATCTACAACCACGGGGAGAAGAGTCTCCCCATCCTGAGGGGACTGTCGTGAAGATACTGGCCATCGGCGCCCATCCCGACGACATCGAGGTCGGCTGCTCCGGAAATCTGCTGAAGTACGCCCAGGCGGGCTGTCGCCACGATATCTACCTGCTCGTCATGTCCAACGGGGCCCGGGGCGGCGAGGAGGAGGTGCGGCGGCAGGAACAGGAGCGCTCGGCGGCGATTCTCGGTGCGAAGGACCTGATCTGGGGGGGCTACAACGACACGGAGCTCTCCCCCCACATGAACCGGATGGTGTGCGACATCGAGGTCATGATCCGCAAGATCCGCCCCGATTTCATCTTCGTCAACTGCGGCAACGACACCCACCAGGATCACCGCTCGCTCAGCAAGGCCGCCGTTTCGGCCACGCGTTACGTGAAGAACGTGCTCTTCTACGAGGTTCCCACGACGGTGAACTTCAGCCCGCTTGTCTTCGTGGACATCAAGGAGACGCTCGGCAAGAAGATCGACGCGCTGCTGGCGCACCAGTCGCAGGTGATGAAAACCAACATCGAGGGCCTCACCATCGTGGACGTGGCGACCTCGACGGCCGTCTTCCGGGGCATCCAGGGGCGGGTCCAGTATGCGGAGGGGTTCGTTCCTCTGCGCTTATTTGTGAACATGTAATGGATAAAATCCCCCTCTTTCCCCCTTTTATAAAGGGGGATGAAAGGGGGATTTGATCGTGCCGGGCTTCGAGATGCCGGCGGATCATTTCCTCAAGGCGAACGCATGATCCCCCATTCCAGACCCTTTATCGACGACGAGGACGCACGGGAAGTGCAGAGGGTGCTGCTCTCCGGGCAGCTCGCCCAGGACGGCGAGGTGGCTCGTTTCGAGAGCCGCATGGCCTCGTTTGTCGGCGTCCGGGGGGCCGTGGCGGTGAGCTCCGGATCGGCCGCGCTGCAGCTGGCGCTCATGGCCCTCAAGGTGGGCCCCGGCGACGAGGTCCTCGTGCCGAGCTACGTCTGCCCGGCCGTGCTCAACGCCGTGCTGCACACGGGGGCCTCCCCCGTGGTGGCCGACATCGAGCCCGCGACGTTCAATCTCTCGGCCGGCGACGCAATGCGGCGGATCACCCCGAAGACCCGTGCCGTCATCGTCCCCCACATGTTCGGCCAGCCCGCCGACCTGGATGCCCTGGGGGCGCTGGGCGTCCCCGTCGTGGAGGACCTGGCCATGTCCCTGGGAAGCCGCCGGAGAGGAAAACGCGCCGGGGGCTTCGGGTCGCTCGCCGTCTGCTCCTTCTACGCCACGAAGATGATGGCCACGGGCGAGGGGGGGATGGTCCTGGGCGGCGACGAGGCGCTCCTGGCGGAGGTCCGCGACCTGCGTGCCATGGACGAAAAGGAGGAATTCCGGGTCCGCTTCAACTGCAAGATGACGGACCTGCAGGCGGCCCTCGGTCTGAGCCAGTTGCGAAAGCTTGCGGGCTTCATCGCCCGGCGGCGGGAGATTGCCGATCTCTACGGCGACACACTGCGCCGGCTGTCACTGCCGGCGCCCCCTGCACCGGCCGAGTGCGAGCCCGTCTGGTACCGGTACGTGCTGATGCTCGACGGCGACGCGGAGCCCTTCATCGAGGAGATGAAGCGCCGCGGCGTGGAATGCCGCAGGCCCGTCTACAAGCCCCTGCACCGCTACCTGCGGCTCTCGGGGTTCGAGGCCTCCGAGGAGGCCTGGCGCAGGGCCGTGTCGGTCCCGCTCTACCCCGCTCTCAGCGTCGCCGAGGTCGAGACCATCGTGAAAGCGCTGCGGCTCGTGCTGCCGAAGCACTGCACGGGCCGCGAGCAGGAAAAAAGGACCCTGGGGCAGGCGAGCAGGACATGTTGACCGCTCCGTTCAGGCAGAACCTCCCGCGGCGGATCTTCTGGTCCGTGGCGACGGCCGTGTCGTGCCTGCTCATCATCCCGCACTTCAGCGAGTACTTCTTCGAGATCGGCAAACGCTGGCTCTACATCCTGCTGCTGTCGTGCTGCCTCGCGGGGACGCTCACCCCGTTCATCATGTGGGTCGCCACGCGGCTCGACATCGTCGACGTGCCCGGGGGGCGGAAGATCCACGAGCGCAACACGCCTCTGCTGGGCGGGCTGGCGATCATCCTTGCCTTCAACGCCTCGCTGTTCGCCAACATGATCCTCGATCACCAGATGCTTGTCGTGCTGGCGGGGGGCATCATCGTGGCGATCGTCAGCGTCATCGACGACTGGCGCGACATCCCGGCCCGCTGGAAGCTCCTCGTCCAGCTGCTGGTCGTGGCGGTCATGATCCGGGAGGGGATCCTCCTCGACCTGTTCCCCAACGAGACGGCCTGGGGGTTCGCCCTGGACTCGTTCCTGACGGTGATGTGGATCGTGGGGATCACCAACTCCATGAACTTCATCGACGGGATGGACGGGCTGGCGGCCGGGGTGGCGGCCATCATTTCCCTGTTCCTGGGGATCGTGGCCTACCAGACGGGGCAGCCCACCATGGGGTGGGTCGCCATCGCCATGCTCGGCAGTTGCATGGGGTTTCTCCCCTACAACTTCAACATGAAGCGCGACGCGGGCATCTTCCTGGGCGACACGGGGAGCACCTTCATCGGCTTCGTCCTGGCGGCGATCGCCGTGAAAGGCGACTGGGCGGTCACGGACAACGAGATCGTCTCCTTCTCGGCGCCCGTGCTCATTTTCTGGGTCCTCATCTTCGACATGAGCTACATCACCGTGGAGCGCATCATGACCGGGAAGGTCCGCAGCTTCCGCGAGTGGATCGACTACGTCGGCAAGGACCACCTGCACCACCGGCTCTACGAACTGCTCAGGGACAAGCGCAAGGTCGTCCTCTTCATCTACTTCCTGTCCGCCACCCTGGGGATCAGCGCCATCGCCCTGCGCAACGCCCGCACGATCGACAGCATCCTGCTCGTGGGCCAGGCCTTCCTGATCACCGTGATCATCTCGATCATCGAGTACTCGGGCAGGCGGCACCATTAGCCCCCGCCCGTTTCCCTCCCGGCATTTCCCGGTTGAAACTTTTCCCTCCCTGTGCTTTATAGGCACCGGCTCTTGCCGCGTTCCCGCAAGAAACCCCGACCGGAACGGGACGGCTGCGGGGCGCCACCTCGGCTGGAAAGGATTCCGGGATATGATTCGCGTCGTCTGCTGCTACTGCAAGAAACCGGTGAAGACCCTTCCTTCGGCGATGGACGAAGTCTCCCACGGCGTCTGCGACCGCTGCCTGCCGCTGCTGGTTCGGGAACTCGGGCAGCCCATGCAGGAGTATCTCGACGAGCTGCAGGCCCCTGTCCTCGTCGTGCAGGACAATGCCCGGGTGATCTCCGCCAACGCGGCCGCCCGGACGCTGCTGAGCAAGGAGCAGCTCGAGATTTGCGGCGAGCTGGCGGGCGACGTGATCGGGTGCCGCCACGCGAGGGAACCGGGGGGGTGCGGCAAGACGCGGCACTGCCAGAGCTGCGCGATCCGGCAGTGCGTCACGCACACCCTGAACACCGGGGAGCCCTGCCGCAGGAAAGCCTATGCGGATCTCGGCGTCGTCAGCGGCGACAGGCGCATCCGTTTCCTGATCGAGACCGAGAAGGTGAACGCCTTCGTGCGCCTGACCATCCACGACGTGCGGGAAGGGTGACAACAGGGTATCGGGTCTCGGGGTTCGGGTGTAGAGACAAGACGGGATAAAAAGAAAAGGATCGGAGACATGATCGTCCCGATCCTTTATTCTTTCCTTACCCTGGATCCGATCCCCTATTTTTCCGTCACGATTTTCGAGAAGTCCGCCACCTTGTGGAAGAGCTTCGCCACGGCCTCGAGCAGCGAGAGGCGGTTGAACTTCACCTTTTCGTCCTTGGCCATGACGAGGACGGCCTCGAAGAAGGCGTCCACGGGCTTTCTCAGGCGGACCATCTCGAGCAGGGCTTCCCGGTAGTTGCCCATGTCGATGAGGGCCTCGGCCTTTTTGCGGATCTCGATGTAGGCGTTGAAGAGGGCCCCCTCGGCCTCGTGTTCGAAGAGCACGGGGTCGACGCAGCCGTCCTTGAAGTCCTTGAGGATGTTGCTCACGCGCTTGAAGGCCACGGCCAGCGGCTCGAAGTCGGGGTCGCCCTTGGTGGCCTCGACGGCCTCGATCTTCCGGATGGCCTGGACGAGGTCCGTCAGCCCCGTTGCCAGCACGGCCTCGACCACGTCGTAGGGGCGCCCCTGGGAGACGAGCTGGTTGGAGAAGCGGCCCTTGAAGAACTCCAGCACGTCCCGCCGGGTCTCCTCGGGCGTGCGCTTGAACTTCTTCGACAGGATGGCGATGCTGCGGTCGACGAGCTCGGGAAGCTCGATGGGGTAGCCCTTGTTGAGGATGATGTTGATGATGCCCAGGGCCTGGCGGCGCAGGGCGTAGGGGTCGGCCGTCCCCGTGGGGATCACGTTGATCCCGAAGAACCCCACGATGGTGTCCGTCTTGTCGGCGATGCTCACGATGGAGCCTTCCTCGGTCTGGGGAAGGTCGCCGCCGCCCGAGGTGGGCAGGTAGTGCTCGTAGACGGCCCTGGCGACGACGGGGTCTTCGCCCTGGATGGAGGCGTACTCGCGTCCCATCGTCCCCTGGAGCTCGGGGAACTCGTAGACCATCTTCGTCTCGAGATCGGCCTTGGCCAGCAGGGCCGTGCGGTCCACGGTGTCCTTCAGGGCCGGGTTGACCCTGTCGGCGATCCAGGCCGCCAGCTCCCGGTACTGCATGACCTTGTCCCAGGACGTGCCGAGGGCCGAGTGGAAGACGACCTTCTTGAGCTCCTCGAAGTGCGTCATGAGGGGGATCTTCTGGTCTTCCTCGAAGAAGAACTTCGCGTCGGCCAGCCGCGCCCGGATGACCTTCTCGTTGCCCCGGGCCACGACGGCGGGGTCTTTCGCCACGGTGTTGTTGATCGTCACGAAGTGCGCCATGAGGTTGCCCGACCCGTCGACGACGGGGAAGTACTTCTGGTGCGAGATCATCGTCGTGGTGAGGACGTCCTTGGGGAGCTTCAGGTAGTCCTGCTCGAAGTTGCCGAGCACCGCCGAGGGGTACTCGATGAGGAAGGAGACCTCCCCGATGAGGTCCTCGTTTTCGAGGATTTTCCCGCCCGCGGCCGCCGCGGCCTTGCGGGCCTCCTCGAGGAGGATCCGCCGCCGCTCCTCGGGGTCGACCAGCACGAAGCGCTTGCGCGTCTTGGCCAGGTAGTCCCGGTACCCTTTCACCTTGAAGGGCTTGGGGCTCATGAATCGGTGCCCGCGGGAGGTGTCGCCGCTTGCGATGTTCTCGATCCTGAAAGGAACCACCTCGCCGCCGTAGAGGGCCACGACCCAATGGATGGGCCGGGCGAAGCGGATCTCGAGATTCATCCATCGCATGGACTTCTTGAACGGGATCGAGAGGATGAACTTGGGCAGGATCGCCGGCAGGAGCTTCGCCGTTTCCTCGCCCTCGAGCTTCTTGCGCGCGCCGATGTACTCGCCCTTGTCGGTCGAGATGATCTCCACCTCGGAGATGTCGATGCCCTGTCCCCTGGCAAAGCCCAGGGCCGCCTTCGTGGGGTTGCCCTGCTCGTCGTAGGCGACCTTCTTCGCGGGCCCGAGCTTCTCGATGAGCTGATCCTCCTGCCTCTCGGCCACCCCGGCCACGCAGAGCGCGAGCCGCCGGGGGGTGGCCGCCGCCTTCACCGTGCCGTGCCGGATTCGGTGGGCGGCAAACTCCTTCCGGATCATTTCCTCCATGTCCGCGATCGCCTTCGGCAGGAAGGCCGCGGGGATCTCCTCCGTCCCGATTTCGAGAAACAGCTCTTTGCTCATCTATAAACTCCAGTGAATAACCGTCTAATTGCTTTAACGAAAGGAATCGGTACCTTCCCTATACCCGAGCCCCTATACCCGACACCCTATCTTCGGAATTTCCCCATCAGCGGGAAGCCCATCTGCTCGCGCTGCTTGACGTAGCCCTCGGCGCTGAGGCGCGCGAGGTTGCGCACGCGGCCGATGTAGGTGGTGCGCTCTGCGACACTGATGGCCCCCCGGGCGTCGAGCAGGTTGAAGGTGTGGGAGCACTTCAGGCAGCAGTCGTAGGTGGGGAGCACCCGGCCCTTTTCGGCCATCCGCACGCCTTCGGACTCGTACATGTCGAAGATCTTGCGGAGCATCTCCACGTTGGCTTCCTCGAAGTTGTAATGCGACCACTCCACCTCGCCCTGGTGGTGCACGTCGCCGTACTTGACCCCGTGGGCCCATTCGAGATCGTAGACGTTGTCGATGCCTTGAAGATACATGGCGATGCGCTCGATCCCGTAGGTGATCTCCGAGCAGACGGGGTTGAGGTCGATGCCGCCCACCTGCTGGAAGTAGGTGAACTGGGTGATCTCCATCCCGTCGAGCCAGACCTCCCAGCCCAGGCCCCAGGCGCCCACGGTGGGGGACTCCCAGTCGTCCTCGACGAAACGGATGTCGTGTTCCAGGGGATTGATGCCGAAGCTCCTCAGAGAGTTCAGGTAGAGTTCCTGAATGTTCATCGGCGAGGGCTTCATGATGACCTGGTATTGATAGTAGTGCTGGAGCCGGTTGGGGTTCTCCCCGTAGCGCCCGTCGGTGGGACGCCGGGAGGGCTCCACGTAGGCCACGTTCCAGGGCTCGGGGCCGAGGGAGCGCAGAAAGGTCGCCGGGTTGAAGGTGCCGGCGCCGACCTCGAGGTCATAGGGCTGCTGAAGGATGCAGCCCTGATCGGCCCAGTATTTGTCGAGGGAAAGAACCAGTTCCTGAAAGGTCACGTCCGTTACCTCCCGTCGCGCGGCCTGGAGAGCCGGCGGTGGTGATGAAAAAATCCTTTGAATACGGGGATGTCCGTGTCAAGCGCGACAACTAGCATTTAGAGGGTGCTGTGTCAATGAAAAAGAGAAGGGATGAACCTCTTCTTCACGGGGTGTAGCGTTTCCGGATCTCCGACAGGACGCTGACGGACTTGAGCTCGCGGCCCGTGAGGTGGCGGATGAAGCAGCCGAGAATCTCCCGGCCTTCCCGCGCCATGGGGCCCGAGAGCCCCACGCGGGGCATCCTCTCGAAGTCGATGTCCCGGCCCATCAGCAGCGTTCGCAGGGTGCCTGCCGAGACGGGGATGAAGTCGGGGCTGTTCACCGCGCAGCGCGCGCAGCGGATGCCCCCCTCGCGGCAGTCGAACCGGGGCGACTCGATGCCCTCCAGCGGCGCTCCGCAGGTGACGCACCGGTCCAGCACGGGCTCGAATCCCGCCGCCTTCAGCAGCCGAAGCTCGAAGAACCGCTCCGCCGCCTCGGTCATCCGGCCGGACTCGATGAGGTCGAGAAAATCCGTGAGCAGGTCGAACAGGGGCAGGTTCTTTTTCCCCTCCACGGAGAAATGCTCGGCAAGCTCTGCGACGCAGGCCGCCACAAGGGTCCGGTCGAGGTCTTCCCGGATGCCGGCGAAGTGGCGAATGACGTCGGAGCCCTCGATGAAGGCAAGCCCGCCGCCGCCCCGGCGCGAGAACAGCAGGGTGGTGAGCGAAAAGGGCTCCAGGGCGTTGGCGAAGCGCCGCTTGCTGCGCCGCGCCCCCTTGGCGATGCCCTTGAGCTTGCCGAACTCGTCGGTGAGAAAGGTGAGGATTCGGTCCGACTCGCCGTAGTCGAGCGAGCGCAACACGATAGCTTTCGTTTTCTGCGTCGATTTCATCTGAAACGCACAGGCATCGGGATGGTTCGGGGTCTAGGGTATAGGGAAGGTATCGCAGATTATTTATAAAAGAAGATTTCTTCTTCCATCCCGATACCCGAGCCCCGATACCCGATACCCTTTCTTTCACAGTTCATTGTACTTGATCTCCCCGCCCACGATCGTGAGGACCGCCTTTACGGGAAGTTTCCATCCCTCGAAGGGCGAGTTGCGGCTCTTCGAGCGAAACTTGCGGATATCCACCGTCCAGGCCTTCTTCGGGTCGATGACCGTCACGTCGGCGTCGGCGCCCTTCCTGAGCGTCCCCTTGGGGATTCTCAATACCCGGGCGGCGTTCACCGTCATCCGGGCGATGAGCTCCGTCGGCGTCAGCACGCCTTCCTCGACCAGCTTCCAGCACAGGCCCAGCGAGGTTTCGAGTCCCACCATCCCGCTGGCGGCGTACTCGAACTCCACTTCCTTTTCGATGGCCGAGTGGGGGGCATGGTCGCTGGCGATGACCTCGATCGTGCCGTCGCGAAGCCCCGCGCGCACGGCGGCCACGTCCTCGGCGCTGCGCAGGGGCGGGTTCACCTTGTAAGCGGTCTCGAAGCCCTTGAGGGCCTCGTCGGTGAGCAGCAGGTAATGGGGGGCCGTCTCGGCCGTCACCCTCACGCCGCGCTCCCGGGCCTGCCGGATGATGCGCACGGCGCCGGCGGAGCTGACGTGGCAGATGTGGACGGAGGTGCCCACGTACTCGGCGATCAGGATGTCCCGCATCACCATGATGTCCTCGGAGATGGTGGGGATCCCCGGCATGCCGAGCTGCGTCGAGGCGAGCCCCTCGTTCATGAGCCCCCCCTTCGAGAGCTGCCAGTCCTCGCAGTGGGCGACGATAGGCAGATCCAGGGAGTGGGCATACTCGAGGGCCCGCTTCATGAGCCCCGCGTGCATGACGGGCCTGCCGTCGTCGGAGAAGCCGGCGGCGCCCGCCTCCTTGAGATCGCCGAACTCGGTGAGGCAATCGAGGTGAAGCCGCCCGCGACGGCCGCCTGGCAGCCGGACTCGACGGTCTCCTTGTACTCGTAGCCCGGTTCCCGCAGGTGGGTGTGGATGTCGATGAGCCCCGGGACGACGAGCTTCCCCTTGACGTCGATCACTGTCAGGCCCGGGTCTTTCTTTTTCCCTTTTGCGTCCTCCACGAGGTTGCGTCCCGTCGCGGCGATCTTGCCCCCCTCGATGAGAACGTCCATCACGTCATCGATCTTCTGGGAGGGGTCGATGACCCGTCCTCCCCTGAGCAGCATCGTCATGATTTGCCTCCCGACAAGAGATAGAGAAGGGCCATCCGCACGGCGACACCGTTGGTGACCTGCTCGAGGATGACCGAGTAGGGGCCGTCGGCGATCTCCGGTGAGATTTCGACGCCGCGGTTCATGGGGCCCGGGTGCATGATGAGAACGTCGTCCCTGGCCGCGGCGATGTTTTTGCGGTTCAGGCAGTAGTACCGGGCGTACTCCCTGAGCGAGGGGAAGAGGTTCGTCTCCTGCCGCTCGAGCTGGATGCGCAGCATCATGATGATGTCGGCGTCCCGGATGGCGTCCTCGAGTTTGTAGTGGACCTCGACGCCGAGGCGCTCGATGCAGCGGGGCATCATGGTGATGGGGCCGCCCACGCTCACCGTCGCCCCCATCTTGGTGAGGCCGTAGATGTTGGATCGGGCCACCCGGCTGTGGGCGATGTCCCCCACGATGGCGACCTTGAGGCCGGCGAGACGCTTTTTCTTCTCCCGCATGGTCATCATGTCCAGCAGGGCCTGCGTGGGGTGCTCGTGGGCGCCGTCGCCCGCGTTGATGACGGACTGGCGCACCACCTTGGAGAGCATGTGGGGCGAGCCCGCGGCGCTGTGGCGCAGGACGATGATGTCCGGGTTCATGGCCTCGAGGTTGCGCGCCGTGTCGACGAAGGTCTCGCCCTTGACGACGCTGCTCGTCGAGGTGGCGATGTTGATCGTGTCGGCGCTCAGGCGCTTGGCGGCGATCTCGAAGGAGGTCCTCGTCCGCGTGCTGGGCTCGTAGAAGAGGTTGACGACGGTCACGCCGCGCAGCGTGGGGACTTTCTTGATCTCCCGCGTGGAGACGTCGATGAAGGAATCCGCCGTGTCGAGGATGAGGTTGATCTCCTCGACGCTCAGGTCCTGGATGCCCAGGAGGTCTTTTCTGGCCAGTTTCATGTCAAACCCCGATGCATGAAAGTCAATCGATTGCAGGACAGGCATCTCGCCTGTCTACCGTTGCCCCCGTACCCCGCTTCCGGCCGTTAGAACGCCTCCTCGATGGTGACCGAGTCCGAGGTCTTGCGCTTCGAAATCTTGACGAGCACCTCCTCGGAATGGGACGAGGGGAGGTTCTTCCCGACGAAGTCCGCCCGGATCGGCAGCTCCCGGTGGCCCCGGTCGATCAGGACGGCCAGCTGGATCAGCATGGGCCGGCCGAAGTCCATCAGGGCGTCCATGGCCGCCCGGATCGTCCTGCCCGTGAAGAGCACGTCGTCGACGAGGACGACCTTCCTGCCGTCCAGCGAGAAGGGGATGTCGGTCTTGCCGATCTCGCGCGCCTTGCCGGACGTCATGATGTCGTCCCGGTACAGCGTGATGTCGAGCTTCCCCACGGGGATGGGGACTCCCTCGATCTGGGAGATCTTCTTCGCGAGGCGCTCCGCCAGCAGAACCCCGCCCTTCTGGATCCCCACGAGGACGAGATCTTCGACCCCCTTGTTCTTCTCGAGGATCTGGTAGGCCACCCTCGTGAGGGAGCGTTCGATTCCCTCGGCATCCATGACGACCTTTCGTTTCTTCATGCCGTTCACCTCTTCTCCGTTTGCGACCTGCGAAGACCGCCGGCGTCCAAAAAAAAACCTTCCCGTCATCCGGGAAGGCCTGCCTTGTTCGGTCCGCAACAGACACGCTTTACAGTCATGGGAGCGACCTTTTTCAATCTCACCGGATTGCTCTTAAAAGGGCGTGAGCCGTATATAGCAGAGGCAGGCGGCGGAGTCAAGAAATCCATGAAGGCGGCCGCCGGAGAAGAGGGGTATCGGGTCTCGGGTATAGGGCTGAAGGTACGAAAGATTGTTATAGATGAAATCTTCTTCCTTCCCGATACCCTAAACCCGAACCCCGATACCCCTCTTCACGTGCCGAGCCCCGATACCCCTCTTCATGTCCCTATACCCGAGACCCCAGACCCCTGTCCCGCCCCGAAAAGAGGGTTGACATCGAGGGCCATATCCATTACAGATAGGCCACTTTAACTTGTCAGGGTCGCTGCCCCCAGGCGATGGATGCGAGGTTTCGCTCCATCGTCTCATCGCATTTGGGGACCGGCTCAATCGGACCCGGAGGTCGTCATGGGCACTCTCTTCGCGGTATCCGCCGTAGACTTCGGGGGGGAATTCCGGGGGAATCTCCTCCAGATGGTCGTCGATGCGGGACCGATGGTGCAATTCGTCCTGCTTGCGCTTCTCATCTTCTCCATCGTTTCCTGGGCCATCATCCTGATGAAGTACCGCGTCGTCTCCAGGACGGAGAAGGAGAACAACCAGTTCCTCGACGCCTACATGAACTCGAGCAAGCTCTCCGACGTGCTGCCCGAGTCGAAACGCTATCCCAACTCCACCATCGCCGAGGTCTTCCGGGCCGGCTACCTCGAACTGGGAAAGATCAGCCGGACCTCCAAGGGGGCCCCGGGGGATCTCCTGGATGCGCCGGGCATCGAGATGCGGGGGCTCGACAACGTGGAGCGCGCCCTTCACCGGGCCTGCGGCACCGAGACCTCGAAGCTCGAGAGCCTGCTGGGGTTCCTGGCCACGACGGGCAGCGCCTGTCCCTTCATCGGCCTGTTCGGCACCGTGTGGGGCATCATGAACGCCTTTCGCGGGATCGGGGCGCGCGGGTCGGCCACCCTCGCCGTGGTGGCGCCCGGGATTTCCGAGGCCCTCATCGCGACCGCATTCGGTCTTGCGGCGGCCATCCCCGCGGTGGTATTTTACAACTACTATTTGAACCGCGTCCGCTCCATTTCCCTGGAGATGGACAATTTCGCCTCCGAGTTCCTGAACATCGTCGAGAGGCACTACATGCAGAGATAGGCCATGGCCCGGTTCAGACGAAGAAACGACAACGCAAACAAGCCGCTCGCCGAGATCAACGTGACCCCGCTGGTGGACGTGGTGCTCGTGCTGCTGATCATCTTCATGGTCACGGCGCCCATGCTCCAGATGGGCATTGACGTGAACCTGCCCCGCGTCAAGGCCAAGAGCATCAACGTCAGCGAAGAGAAACTCGTGCTTACGATCAACGGCAAGCAGGAGATCTACATCAACGAGTTCAAGACCACGCTCCCCGACCTGAGCGCCAAGCTCGAGAGCATCTTCAAGGCGAGGACGGACCGGGAGCTCTTCATGCGCGCCGACAAAGAGGTTCCTTACGGGTACGTCGTTCAGGTCATGTCCGAGGTCCGGAAAGCGGGGATCGACAAGCTGGGCATGATCACGGAACCGCCCAGGGATTCGAGATGACGGGTACTATCCTCAGATGGAGACCGGACGGCCCCTCGAGCCTGAATGCGGCCGTCCTGCTGTCTCTTCTCATCCACGCCGCCGCCCTCGCCGTTCTCTTCTTTTCCCCTGCCTTTCCGTCCCGCACGTGGACGTTCGGCCCGGCCTACTCCGTGGACCTGGTGAGCGCCCCGGCCAGCCTGGGCAAGAGCGCCACGGCGGCCCTCTCCCGGGAAGTCATGAGCGAGTCCCTCAAGGAAAGCGTGCGGGACAACGCGATCGTCCTCAAGAAGAGCATCGTGACGAAGACGCCCACACCGCTGCTCAAGTCGGATGCGCCGACGAAGAAGCAGGACGCGGCGCGGCTCAACCAGGCCATCGACGAGATGCGCAAGAAGGCCGAGTCCGCCGATGCGGGCGGCCAGCCCTTCTCCGGGCAGGGCAACGCGGCTTCTCTGATGAGCCAGTATTACGCCCAGATCTGGTCCAAGGTGAGGCAGAACTGGGCCCTCCCGCAGAGCATCCTGGCGGACAAGAACCTCGAGGCGATCCTCGACGTGCGGGTGTTGCGCAGCGGGCAGGTGACGGAGGTCCGTTTCGAGAAGCGCTCCGGGAACAGCTATTTCGACCAGTCGGCCTACCGGGCGATCCGGAAGTCCGACCCGTTCCCGCCGCTGCCGTCGTGGATCCAGGACTCGAGCGTGGATTTGGGGATTCGGTTTCGCTCGGCCGACTACCGAAAATAGGGTTTCGGGTATCGGGTCTGGGGTATCGGGTAGAAGAGTGAAGAAAATCCCCCTCGTTCCCCCTTTCAAAGAGACTGTGTCGCAATGTCATTGCGAAGGAGCGAAGCGACTGAAGCAATCTCGGATGTTCCGGAAAAGATTGAGATTGCCGCGCTCCCTTCGGTC